>JACCSL010000772.1 GCA_013812995.1 Ardenticatenales bacterium
CGCCAGTGGCGAGCACAGTCATTGGATTCGCATCTACTGCCAGTGATCGATACCCCTGTAATCTGGCCTCCAGAGGGGTTGTTCCTGTTCCACAAAAGGGATCGAATACCCAATCGCGCTCGGGATCAGCCTCGAATTTTTGAAGGTATTCACGGACTAGATGCGGGGGGTAACCGAGAATGAATCGATACCAGTTATGGATTGGCTGATCTTCGGTACGGAGGCGGTTCTTGATGATATGAGCTGTATTCAGTGTAGACTCTTGCACCGCTGACCCCTTTTCTTGTCTGTCCCACTACGTGAAGGGAGCATAATGTGAGTGGACTATGGTCTCAAGCAAATGTATGCGACTGCTACATCATCTTTGTGAGCAGTCGCATATCTGGTCAACCATTGATGTCGAGCGCGTCTAGGGGTGCAAGGAGGCGAGCGGCAGTTTGGGCAGCAAGAGGTCGTGCGCGGTACGTCCCTGGTGATCTAGCGTAAGTCTTGCGCAACCAGAGGGTGAATGGCTCAAACGCTCGATTTTTCGAGACTTCCTGCCCGGAGCAACAGCCCGATTCTGCATACTTGAAGCTGCTCGCGTCGGTTCTTTACTCGCTATCGTCAAGTTTATACAGAAAATACCACGGGAATGCCCCTGGACGGCTACCAAGAAGCCGAAAGGGTGTCTAAGAGGCGCTGACCGAGAACCCCGGAAGTGTCGAAATTTCGGCCTGGAAAGCCACTTGGCCTGTGGTTGCGCAAGACTTACGCGAGTGTCCGTACGTTGGTGCCGTGCTCGACAAGCCAGCGAACCACGGCGAGGCTGGCTCTGCACAGCTCAGCCCTGCCGCGCGTGCTCTTGCGCCTTCGCCAGCAACTGCTGGACCTCCCGATCGGTGGTCTGGGAGAAATCCTCATACCACAGTCCCACCGCCTGGAATGGCTCCGGGGTGCACAGACAGAGCACCTCGTCCACCAGCGGATTGAATGCCTCACAAGTCTCCCGCGAGCCGGTAGGCACCGCCATGACCAAGCTCGCCGGGCCGAGTTGCTTCAGCGCCAGAATCGCAGCACGCATCGTTGCCCCTGTGGCCAGGCCATCATCCACAAGGATCACTGTTCGCCCGCTGACATCCAGCGGCGGACGATTGCCCCGATAGAGGCACGCGCGCCTCTCCAACTCACGCTGCTCGCGCTCCGCGACGGTATTGATGACCTTGGAAGGCATCCTGAGCGAGCGCACCACTTCCTCATTGAGGACTCTGACGCCGCCCATCGCGATGGCTCCCATTGCCAGCTCTTCCTGCCCGGGAACGCCCAGTTTTCGCACCAAGAAGAGGTCGAGGGGGGCGTGCAGGGCAGCGGCGATCTCGTACCCCACAGGCACCCCACCGCGCGGCAGCGCCAGCACGATCACATCGGAGCGATTGGCATACTGGCCGAGGTGCTGGGCCAACAACCGGCCCGCCTCCCGCCGATCCCGAAATGGTCTTGTCATGCTGCCCCCTTTCTCCTCATCGACCCCTTTGATTATGCTTCCTGGATCTTGTTGGAGCAACCCCCATGCCGTGGTGTTATCGAATAAACGTAAATGAGCCGGTCACAATCTCCCACATTGCCTCTGCCTCTGCCTGCGCATCGGTGAACGCTGGGTCGTTGTAGGGCATGACAATAATTGTGTAGAGCCAATCCTCATGCACCACATAGCCCTGTCGGTTGCTCATACGTCCCGGCATCCCTTCAACCATGAGAGCGGGCTCGCCACCAAGGGTAAACGGGGTAGTCGTAATCGAGAGATCGCTGTACTCTGCAACTACTGCTGCCACGACTTCCTCCACATTCCGCCCCTCGGCAGGGCCAGCAACCTGGATGGTGATAGAGGAGCCCGGCGAGCTGAAGAATTCCGGCTTGGCGAAGGTCGTCATGTGGATCGACGGCACCGCCGCCATCACGCGGAGCGGGAGCCCCGGATAAAGCAGGCAGTAGTCATCCAGCGCATTGACATAACCCACCGTGCGCTCGGTCGTGGTGGGGCAGTTGGCATACAGTGCGGCGACCTCTGGCGAAAGAAAGGAGAACGATGCAGTGACGCTCTGCCAGAGCCGCTCGATATCCGCCGCTGCCTGCGGGAAGCCTTCCGCATCGGGCTCGAAGCTGAGATGGTAGATCATCCCCTCGTGGAGGGTAAACAGGTGCCGCCCTCTCGTTTGGCCAGGAATCCCCTCGACGAGTTCTGCCGCTTCGCTGCCCAATGTGGTGGGGGAGCGCTCCAACGGCATCTCAGCAGCACCTAGGAGGGCAAGGAGGCTGTCCGTTGCCGCGCTGAGGGTGTCGCCCTCAGCAGTCATGTGCTCGATGCGGAGCGTGGCCATCACCGGTGCCGGGCCCTCGTCCAGCGGCGGCCCTTCCAGGATGGTCTGCCCTGTGTCAGCGACGCGGAATCCCTCAGGATAGAGCAGGCAGTAGCCGCCATCCAGGCCGATATAGGACCATTCCGCGTCACTTTTGGGAATGCAGCTTTCAGGTAAGCCGCCGCTCGTGGGCTCAGCAGTAACAATCGTGGTATTGCTATCAGGGCTAGCGATAGCTGTCTCGGGGGTTGGGGCAGCGACGGTCGAGGTCGGAGACAAGGAGGTGGGCGAGGTCACAGTCGTTGCTGTTGCCTCGCTGGGGGCCGTGGCAGGCGGGGCCGCATTGCACCCCAGCAGCCAGAGAGAGAGTACCAGCAACACAGCGGGAAAACGGATCATATATTTTTGCTCCTATTTGAGGGTAGACAACGTCCAGCCTATCAGCAGAGCAGAAAAAGAGCCAGTCATTCACCACAAACAAAAAGCCGCTCCCCGAGGGAGAGCGGCTCCTGTTTTTGTCTGCGCCGATTACTTGATCAGCCCCTCTGGCACGCCATTCGGGAATGCTCGCTTGATAGCCGTCTCGATGCGGGCGATGCGATTCTGTGGGTTCGGGTGCGTGTTGAAGAACTCGGGCGGCTTGGCCTGTCCCTCGCTGGCCTCGGCCAAAATCTCCATGACCCGGATCATCGCGCGCGGGTCGTAGCCTGACTCGGCCAGGAAGCGAACCCCGAGCGCATCGGACTCCAACTCATCGTTCCGACCGAAGCGCATATTCACGAGCTTCCCAATAAGTAGGGCAATCTGTGCGCCGCCCTGGCTGTTAGGATTGTCCGGATCATAGGTCGCCAGGACCGCTGCCCCGGTCAGCCCCTCGGTCAGCTGTGCCTTGGCAATGTGCTCGGCGGAATGGCGGCCCACCACGTGGCCGATCTCGTGCCCCAACACGCCCGCCAGTTGCCCCTCGGTCTCAAGGCGATTCAGGAGCGCCTGGGTGATAAAAACCTGTCCGCCGGGCAGCGCGAAGGCATTGATGGTTTGGTCATCGGCCAGCAGGTGGAACTCATATTCGTAAGGCGAGTTTTTTGCTGCGCTCTGTGCAACGATTCTCATGCCAATGCGGTCCACCGTGGCCTGCGCCTCAGCGTTGGGATGCTCGCCGCCGTGCTGAGCAATCATCTCCGGCGCGGCCTGGAGCCCCAGGGCAATTTCCTGCTGGGGCGAGAGCGAGATTCGCTGGGTTTCGCCGGTGACCTCGTTGTACTGGCTCAAGCTAAAATAGGATATCAGGGCAGCGATGACCAGAAAGAGAGCCATTCCCAGTCTTGCACCGGTGCTGCTCGGGACCGAGAGAGAGCGGCCACTTCGCATAATACTTCTCCTTGAATAGGTGGAACTCGATACGTCGTCTACTGCCCATGAAGCAAAGTCAGTGCCACACCTTCGCCCATCTCGGATATTGCCTGGTGCGATAAATCCCCTATCCTCCCTACAACCGACGCTATCAGGAGGTTTTATGACACCCCTTATTAACCTTGTCCGCCAACTGGTGGCGATAAACTCCATCAATCCAGCGATGAACAGCGGTCCCGGCGAGGCCGAGGTCGCCCAATGGGCCACCTCGTGGCTGCGCGCGCGTGGCATCGATTGCAAGCTACAGGAGGCGGCTCCTGGTCGCCCCAATGTGATCGCGCGCGTCGTCGGGCGCGGGGAAGCACCGGCGCTGCTGCTCAATGCCCACCTGGACACCGTCGCCGTCGAGGGCATGGACACCCCCTTCATCCTGCGCGTTGAGGGAGATCGTCTGTACGGGCGTGGGGCCTACGATATGAAGGGCAGCGCTGCCATCATGCTCTCACTGGCGGAACACTTCGTCGCCAGCCCACCCCCCGGGGATATCTGGCTGACGCTGGTCAGCGATGAGGAAGACTTCAGTATCGGAAGCGATGCCATCGTGCGAGACTGGCTCCCCACGCTGCAAAGCCAGCCCACGGCGGCGCTCGTTCTGGAGCCTACCGAAGAGGGAATTGGCATCGCCCACAAGGGCTTTGGCTGGTACGAGATGGAGGTGCGCGGGCGCGCCGCGCACGGCAGCCTCCCCGACGAGGGACTCGATGCCATCGCGCCGCTGGGGGCCGTGCTGGGAACGCTGCTGGCCTTGGAGAAGCAATTCGCGGCTGGCCCGACGCATCCGCTTCTCGGGCGACCCTCGCTGCACGCCAGCGTCATCAGCGGCGGCAGCGGCTGGAGCGTCTACCCGGCGGAGGCGCAGCTTCGCTGGGAGCGACGCACGCTGCCCAGCGAGAGCCAGAGCGATCTGCAAGCCGAGATGGAACGAGTGCTGGCGGCGGCGCGCACCGTAAATGGTGCAGATGTAACCGGGCATTGCGCTTTTGCCCGCGACCCGCTTGGCACCTCGTCCGAGGCCCCGTTGGTGAGTGCCCTCCAGCGCGCGGTGCCCGAGGCCCCGCTGGTCGGACTTCCTTTCTGGACCGATGGGGCACTCTTCAGCGCGGCGGGACTCTCCACGGTGATCTATGGCCCGATGGGTCATGGTGCGCACGCGATTGATGAGTGGGTCAGCCTGTCGAGTCTGGAGCGGGTGCGCGAGGCGGTGCGCCAGGTCATTGAGGCGGGAGCGTTTTAGGAGAGCGGTAGAGCGATAGAGCGTTGGAGCGTGTCAACGCTCTATCGCTCTACATAGCTCGACGTCGTATGTCACTCTGCTCGGGACTGCATTCGCTCGACTTCCAGTTCCATGCCCAGCTGGTTGAACAATTGCAAGGATTCGCGCCACATCTCCTGGCTGCGTGCGGCATCCCCTCGGTGCCGCTCATGCTCCGCCCACTCGCGCAGCGTCCGCGCGCGCTCGCCATCCATGGGAATGTCTGAGAACACCTCCGCGCTGCGGGCGAAATACTCGGAGGCGTTGCCAGCTTCCTCGTCGTGCTCAAGAACATCGTGGAAATGACTGACGACCATGCCAAGCACCCGCCACGCTGCCCCGATAAATTCGGGCCGGTCTCGCTGCTGGCCCAGCTCCAGCGCCTGCCGGGCCGCCTCCAGCGCCTCGTTAAGTTTCCCCTGGCGCATACAGGCTTCCGCGAGGAAACAATAGGTCTCAGAAAGAGTGCCCCAGCGCGCCGCCTCCGGCATCCGAATTACCTGGCGTAACTCTGTCTCCGCTGCGCGGAATTCCCCAAGCCCCACCCAGGCTCCACCCAGGTTGTTCATGTAGGTCATCTCTCCCTCGCGGTTTTCCATCTCACGGGCGATGCTCAGGGCTTCCTGAAGGAGCGAAACAGAGGTGTGATAATCGCCACGCATTCGCGCGGTATCGCCTAGGTTGCTCAGGATGACACCGACGCGCGTCCGGTTGCCCATCTCGCGGTAAAGGGCGAGCGCCTCCCACCAGTAGAGGTTGGCCTGGTCGTAGTGACCCAGCAGGTCGGACACGGCTCCCAGCAGGTTAAGGCTAAGCGCCATCTCATTGCGGGCATTGAGCGTCCGGCTGAGGTCCAGGGCTTGCTGCCCAAAGGCGAGAGCCGCCTCCGGGTTGCCCATCTTGTACATGGCCCATCCCTGTCCCTGAATCGAAGCGGCGATCTCAATCTTGGCGTCTGCCACACGGGCCATGTGCTCGGCGCGCTGTGCACACTCCAGCGCGCTGTGATGATCCCCCAGGCTGTTGTTGGCCCCGGAGAGACCACGCCACGCGCGGGCCTGCGCCGCCGTGTCCCCGATGGACTCCGAGGCAGAGCGCATCGCGGTATACGTGGCGATGGCCTCCGTGAAGCGAGCCTGCATCTGGAGCATGGCCCCCAGCCCCTCGTACAGATCGACCCGCTTGGCCGCGTACGCCTCGGTATCTGTCAGATAGCCCAGCGCCTGCGTGTACCACGAGAGCGCATCCTGGTGCGCATGGAGGAGCTGGGCCCGCTGCGCCGCCTGGAGACTGTAGGCAAATGCCTTTTCCCGATCCCCGGCCTGAATAAAGTGATAGGCGAGTTGGCCCGCAATCGCATCCATGTTCGAGGCGTGCCACTCTTCCAGCGCAAGCCCCGCCCGGCGATGAAGCGCCCGACGGCGTAGCGGGCTCAGCGCCTCATAGATAACTTGTTGAATCTCGGTATGGCTGAAGCTGAGGGTACCGCCCGTGTCGAGTTCCCGAATCAGGTCGCGCTCCAGCGCCTCGTCCAGGCTCTCCAGAAGCTGATCCTCGGCTTGCTCTGCCACGGCCATGAGGTCGGTGAAGCTGAATTGCTGGCCCAGCACGGCGGCGAGTCGTAGGGCATCCTGGCTGGCCTTGCTCAGGCGACCCACGCGGCGCAGAACGATGTCATGGATGCTCTGAGGCAGACGCACCTCGACGGCGGGCGGGAAGTGCCAGGAGCCATCGCGCAGGGCAACGG
>JACCSL010000790.1 GCA_013812995.1 Ardenticatenales bacterium
GCGCTGGCCTCACCAGGGCAACCCCATCGATTATCGTCGTCTGGCCCAGACACTTTTGGAGGAGCGAGAGAAAAAACAGGTGCGGGAGGAGGAGGTGTCCGCCACCGACAAGGTCACGCTTTTCGCGATTGCCATCAGTATCCTCGTGCTGATCGGAGCCCTGGGCTTCGTTCTGGGGGCGTGGCTGCTATGAGCGACGATCAGCACGAGCCCACCGAGGAGCCGGGCGACCCGCCTGGCATGGCCCGGGAGGAGCTGCGCCGCCAGCAAGAGCTCTATCCCTCGCTCTACGAGGAGGCGATGCGGCAAGTACGAGAGCAGGAAGAACAACAGAGCAACCAGAACGGAAATTAAGAGCGCCTCGAGGTTAATCCCCGAGGCGCTCTGTGAATGAATTTGTTTCAGTTGGCCGCGATTAGCGATCCGCAATCCCGCCGTTCTCGCCCAACTCAGCGGGCGCACCGACGGCGAGGGAGGTGACGAGGGTTCGCTCGAAGGGCGTGCCATCGGCGGCGATACCGGTCACCGTTATGTCAACGGTGTAGCTACCTGCCTGGTGGGGGAGCGCCAGCGTGCGACCGTTCAGCTCACCCTGCGCAGCGGCAACACGCTTGTTCTCGCGCGTCTGGAGGTTGGCGATGACCCGTGCATTGCTGACCTGCTCGCTCGTGCGGATGCTGAGCGGGAGGGGCGTGCCGGGCTTGTAGACCTGATAGATGTCGGTGTCGAGTTCGACCGTGAGGCCACCTTCATAAATCGCATAGAGCATGAAACCACCGCCACCCTTGCCCGCGCGGCGGGTGGGGGTACCAAGCACCTGCCACTGACCTGCCTCGGGTGCCTCGACGCGTACCGCGTGGGTTGTGCCCTGGAGCACATCGCCGGTGGCCGCTGCGTGGGCGGTGCTCTCGTAGGTCACGCCGCTGGGGCTGACCACGGACACCTTCACACCCGCGTTGCTGATGAGGCTGAACGTCACTGCGTCCAGGCCGCCCTCGACTGTGATACCCTCGACAACCTGGTTGCCCAGCGCGCCACCGCGTAGCGTGTAGTTCGAGCTGGCGAAGTGGCTCTCGGCCTCGACCAGGGGCTGAACATCGAGCGCCTCGCCGTCCGCCTCGACGCGGGCCGTCGAGCGACCAAGGTACGAGAAGATCCAGGAACCGTAGCGCTGCGTCTGGTGAACCTCACTGTGGCGCAGGTCCGAGCGATCCGAGATGCGAGAGGCCGAGGCATTGGCCCAGACACTCCACGCGGGAACCACACCGTCATCCGAGCCGGAGATCATGGCGCAGGCGGGGTTATACCAGTCGCACTTGGTGCCGCGCGCCACGTAGCCACGGACATAGCTGTTCTCCGCGCGTCCATCGGTGATAGAGCGAACATAGCTCATGTAGCTGGTGCGCATCGACCAGGTGGCGTCGTTGCACTGCCAGAGCGCCCAGGCGTACCAGGAGCAGGCATGGTCCGCCAGGTCCGTGCCACCGTAGGGCGAACCGAAGGCGATGTAGCTCTGAACCAGGGAGTACGCGCTATTGTGCACGATGGCGGTCTGCGTATCGAGACCGCCCTTCGAGTGGGCGATGATATTGACCTTGGAAACGCCGTAGTAGCTGGCGATTGCCTGGAGCTTGCTCTTCAGGTCCGTCGCGTTGTTCCAGATAGAACCGCTGGGGTCCAGATCCACGGCTGCGACGCGGAAGCCATTGGTGCAGGCATCGCGCACGGCGTAGTTTCCACCTTCCCAGGTGTAGTGGTCGCTGCTGTAGCCATGCACATAGACGACGACGGGGCCAGTGGCATTCGTAGTTGTCGGGCTGGCAACCCAGAAATTCTGGCCGGTGGGCTTGTACATGGTATTGCTGCACGCAGTAGTCGCTGTGCTATCGGCGTAGGCTTGAGGAATGGCGACAAAGAATATAATGAGAAGGAGGAGCAGGAAGGCTACTTTGCGCTTCATTGAGGGAAGTCTCCATTGAGGATAGGATGAGATAAGATCGATAAGGGTATTATAGGCCGACTTCCCCCTTTGTAAATGTGATTTATGACAAATTATTGCTCATTTGGTTGCGTATCGGCACAAGATGTGGCAAACTGCGTTCATCGCAGCGGCTATCCGTGCTGAACGGCTGCGTTGCCAGCGAGGAATCTTCAATGAGAGCCTTTGTCTTGATCATTGCCTTTCTCTCTGTGTTATCCCTGGCTGCCTGCTCGGTCCCCCCGACGGCGACCTCAATGCCTATGGCGACCAGCACGACTGGCTCTCAGGCTCACCCCAACATCCTCTCTGCCATCACGCTCATCACCCAGACCCCGCCTGGTCGGGCTCGCCTTCTCCCCATGACCCCGACTCCAACAATAACGAACATTCCTGCTCCGACCTTCACCCCCATTCCTCTCATCGTGGTGGAGGCCGATGTGGTGAACGTGCGCTCCGGTCCTGATCTGACCTATCCC
>JACCSL010000817.1 GCA_013812995.1 Ardenticatenales bacterium
CAGCATGTCCGCGCCTGCCTCCGCTGCCACGCGGGCATCCTCCAGCGAGGCGGTCCCGCAGATTTTCACCTGAACACTCATAAATGGTTCCTCTTCCCGCCAACGCTCCGGGTCTGCCCATTGACCAGCAGCGCATACGAGCGATCCTGATAGCGGTAGGTGCCCACCCACAGGGGCAGCAGGATTTGTTTGTAGGTCATATTGTCGAACCGTCCTGGCATGTAGCGGCGCAGGGGCGACGCCTCGATCACGCGGCGCGTTCGATCCACGATGATGCGACGCGCGACAATGGAGGCATCGGCGACGGTCGAATCGTAGAGAATCGTGGGCCAGCCCGCCAGAAATTCCGGGCGAAACTCCACCACCTCCTTGAGCGCGAAGGGCGAAATCCAGGCCAGCATCTCATCGGAGATGTGCTTGTTTCCCGAAACCAGAATATCGTCGCAGGGAAGCGCATACTGGACCACCTGGCTCTCGCCGATGCCCGACTCATTCCAGGCAGCATGGTAGAGCGCATCAAAGGTCCAGAAGGGATAGTAAGCGGGGCGCAGTTTGACGCCCGCTCGCTCACTTTCCCGGCCAAGCGCCGTGTTTAGCCACTGGCTGGCAAGCGCGAGAGCTTCCCTCTCTGTTACCTGGAGCGGTGCGATGGCCTGGGGTGGGAGGAGTCCCGCTGTCTCCTTGGAGGCGACGAGCACATCGGAGCCGCAGAAGGGGCAGAGCGAGGTAGACTCGGTGGGGGGCAGCAGGCTCTCGGCCCCGCACTGGCTACAGGTCAGCAGGTGGTGCGCCTCCGCCCAGCGGTGCCCACGCACGGTGGGCAGGACGAGTTCCAGCGGCTGCTCGTTGTCGGCGGCGTTCGGCGCAATGACAGGACGAACGGTGCCGCAGCGCTCGCAGCGGAGGCCCCCGGCTGCCGGGTCATGTTTGAACAACCCACCGCAACTGGGACAGAGAAATAGTTGCGCCTTGACCTGCTCCGGCTCGACCGGGTTGCGCGCCTGCGTGTTGTGCCCGACGGGCAGTAATTCCTCCGGGTTGATGAGCCCCTTCAACACGGCCATATCGCGCCGTCCTTCTGCATCGTTGGGCACGAGGCGCAACAGTTCTTGCAGATATTGCTCTTTCTCGGCATTGCTTTCTGTGGCGCGGGCCATCAGACGCCACACCTCGGGGTCGCGGGGATTGACGACCTGCGCTCGCTCCAACCACCTTTGTGCCGCGCTGAATTCCTTCGCGTGAATGTGGGAGCGGGCCATTGTCAGATATTCGCGATAGGTTTGCTGATTAAAGCTCCCTCCCCAGGAATCTGGCTTCTTTGATGTTTTGGAGTGACTCAACTTTTTACTCCTTGGCCAGGGGGGGGCGCGCTTGCCTTCTCGCGCCCCAGTTTGGCTTCCAGGTCATCGGAGAGGCTGATATTTTTGAGCAGGTAGGTAAATGCGAGGTAGACCACTAAGACGATAATCAGAAAATCGACGGTGGCCCCAAGAAAGTGACCGACAAGGAGTTGCGAGTCCCCGCCCAATGAGATGGTAAACTCGCGCCATGAGCCACCCGGCAGGACCAGCCCGATCAGGGGCATGATGATGTCGGCCACGAGCGCGCTGACCCACTCGTTGAGTTTGCCCCCGATGATGACCGCAATAGCAAGCCCAATCACGCCCCACTTCTGCAAAAATTCGACAAATCCCTTTAGCATTCTCTCTCCCTGATACTATCTCCCCGCGTTGACCAGCTCCCACACGCGCGCCCCGGCCTCCTTCGAGCGCACAAGCCGCTCCCCGACGAGCATCGCGTCGGCCCCCATCGCGGCCAGTTGGCGCACGTCCTCCGGACTGTTGATGCCGCTCTCCGCCACGAGGAGTCGATCAGCGGGGATGAGGGGGCGCAGTCGCCCGGTGGTTCCAAAGTCTACCTCGAAGTAGCGCAGATCGCGGTTATTGACGCCGATGATCGTCGCGCCGGAGTCCAGCGCGTGCTCGACTTCGGCCTCATCGTGAACCTCAATGAGGGCCTGCATTCCCAGGCGCTCAGCCTCCACGCGCATGTCGCGCAGCGTGTTGCGGAGCAGGAGGGCCGCGATGAGCAGCACCGCATCGGCCCCGGCCACTCGCGCTTCCAGCAGTTGGTAGGGGTCAAAGATAAAGTCCTTACGGAGAACAGGCAATTGGACCTCCGTCCGCACCGCAACTAGATCCTCGATTTTGCCCTGGAAAAACTTGGCGTCGGTGAGCACCGAGATGGCGCTGGCCCCGTTGGCCTCGTACTCCTTCGCCAGCGCGGCGGCATCGTAGCCGTTGCGCAGCAGTCCCCTGGAGGGCGAGGCTTTCTTGCATTCCGCGATGAGCGAGACGCCGGGCGCACGCAGCGCGGCGGCAAAGTCCCGCGTGGGGGAAGCGAGGAAGAGCGCCGCGCGCAGGTCGCTCTCTGGGACATACCGCTTGCGCTTCGGCAGTTCTTCGCGCTTGTACAACATGATCCTGTCGAGAATCGTTTTGGCAACCATGTTACTCTCCCTGTGTCATGCCCTGGCTGACGGCGACGAGCCGCTCCAGCGCATCGCGTGCCGCGCCGCTGTCAAGGGTTTGCTCGGCCAGCCCTAGCCCCTCGCGGAGTGTGGGAACCTTGCCGCCAGCGGCCAGCGCCGCCGCCGCGTTGAGCAGTACCACGTCACGCATGGGGCCGCGCTGCGCCCCGCTGAGCAGCGCGCGGGTGATGGCCGCGTTTTCCTCCGCGTCCCCGCCGCGCAACTCCTCGATGGTGCAGCGTGCAAAGCCATAGCTCGCCGGGTCCAGCTGCTCGGCAATGATGGTGCTGCCTGCTCCGTTGCAGCCAAAGTAGGCGACAATGTTCGGGCCGCTGGTGGTCAGCTCGTCCAGCCCGTCCGCGCCGTGGACCACGAAGGCGGCCCGCGAGCCAAGCTGCTGCAAGACCCCTGCCAGCGGCTCCACCAGCGCCCCATCGAAGACGCCCATGAGCTGAGCCGAGGCTCCCGCCGGGTTGGTCAGCGGCCCTAGGATGTTGAATACCGTGCGCACCCCAAGCTCGCGGCGTGGCCCGATGGCGTGGCGCATCGCGGGGTGGAGCTTGGGCGCGAAGAGAAAGCCAATGCCAACCTCGTCCACACAGTGCGCCACCTGCTCGGCGGTCAGTTCCAGGTTCACGCCCAGTGCCTGGAGCACATCGGCACTGCCGCTCTTGGAGGAAACCGAGCGGTTGCCATGCTTGGCGACGGGGAGCCCCGCGCCAGCGACGACGAAGGCGGTGGTGGTCGAGATGTTGAAGGTGTGCGCGCCATCCCCACCCGTGCCACAGGTGTCGATGAGATCGGTGCGCTGGGGCCGAACGGCAACGGCTGCGCGACGCATCGCGCGCGCGCAGCCGGTAATCTCGTCAATACTCTCGCCCTTCATGCGGAGCGCCATCAGGAAGCCGCCAATCTGCGCGGGGGTCGCGGCCCCCTCCATGATCTCTTCCATGACCTGCTCGGCCATTGCCGCGTCAAGATGTTCGCCGTGGAGCAGGCGCGCTATGGCTTGTTGAATCATTCCAGTTTCCTCTCACTTTCCGGAATCAAATGTGGTGTGGGCGGGCGGTTCCAGACGCTATTGACCACGTTGGCAAGCCGCCACCCTCCGTAGACGACGCCCCCCAGCCCTAGCAGCCAGGGCAGGATGGCAATCGAGAAGTAGATCGCTGTATTCAATAGGGCGCGCACGCCGCCCAGGAGATCACCCAGGGCACTCTGCGCCGTTTTCGCAAGCCGCCAGCTTGGATCGACCTTGTTCATCTCCCAGGTGGCAATGGGCTTTTCGACGGTTGGGGCAGCAATATGGGGTTGGAGCGTGATATCGATTTTGGATAATTGCGCCGATTGGCCCAGATACTCCATGCGCCCCCGCAGTGCTTCGATCTCTGTCTCACGTTCTGTGACTTGTGCTTCTAGCTTCAGCAGCACGTCCAGCTCTGTCGTTGCCTCCATCATGGTAAACAGCCGTTGGTAGCCCACCTCCATCGCCGTCACCCGGCCCTCGATATCCACGTACTCCTCGGTGACATCTTGAGCACTCTCGTTCCGTGCATGGACCTTGATCGCCATCGTCGCCAGCCGGTCCATGACCTCGTCAAACACGGCTGGAGGCACGCGGATACTCATCTTGATTACGGGCAACTCCGTGTCAGAACGCTGCTCCTCTGCGCTGGAGACCACAAACGCGCCCCGGTGGGCTGAGCTGGCGACCATCTCTTCAATGCCCTCGCGGCTCGCGCGTGGGTCCTGCACCTTGATGGTGATCGTCGCCTCGCGGATAATCAGCCGCTCTGGGGCCGCCGCCGCCGCTTCACCACTCTCCGCCTCGGTCCCATAGGGCACCACCACGACATTTTCTGGCGTCACCTGTCCGCCCCCGCTTCCACTTCCCCCGCTTCCGCTGCTCGCCGATGAGCCGCTCCCGCCCGTGCTTCCGCTGCTCGCCGATGAGCCGCTCCCACTGGAGCCGGAATATTCGTACTCTCCCCCGGCTGCAATGTTGTTGGTAACCTTGCTGAAAACGTTACCCATCTGCGGGCCAAGCGCCGTCAAGATGCCACAAACGACCACCAGCACCA
>JACCSL010000840.1 GCA_013812995.1 Ardenticatenales bacterium
GACTGATGGTTGAAGTGGAGGTGCGGAATCAGCGTCCCCCCGGCAGCATAGCCCCCCATTTCCCCCGCGCAGTAGAACATCTCGTGACCCATACGGGTCAAAACCTTCGCCCACTTCTCGACCTCCAGCGACACGCCATCGGTCCCATTCAGCCGCGTCGAGATGAACCCTATTCGCATGACCTTACGCTCTCCTTTCCTATGGGGGTCTGCTCGCTGATGTTCAATCGGGGTAGCTTCGACCCGAGATCGCACAACTCGCGCACGGCCCAGCGCGCAAGAGAGGCACGCATTCTTCCACGATCCTCGTGTGGTAGCACGCCAGATCGCGCCAAACGCTCTGTCCAGCTTGGCTGCCAGAGTCTCGCTTAACCGAGCCGTGACGACAGTGCTATCAATGGGTGGGATGCGCCCCCGTACTTCTGCATTCGGATAGAAGGCCGCAAAGGCAACCCAGAGGTGATTCGCGTGCGGCAGAGCGACCAGAGTATTTCCCCACAAAGGGCCATGCCACGCTCGTCCCGTCCTATCCCCGCTATGAGTTAGGGGAGTCATTCCACTCCTGGCGTTCGTGGAAGGCGCGGACCCGTTCCTTCGCCTCTTCCATTGAGGTAACAAAGGCGTAGCGACCGGGAAGGAGTTTATCCAGCATCTCGATGTTCATCGCCATTAGGTGATGGGTGATGCGCTCAGGCTCCACCAGGAACACGATGTACCCGAGTCGGCCGCTAAATGTCTCCAGAAAAGAACGCGACGATTTGAGGCTGGCCATCGAGGGAGTGGCCTGCTTGAGTTGGTCGGCAATTAGGGGGCAGTAGTGCCCGTCGGGGAGTAGATAGCGGGGCAGGTGAGTGCGCAGGATTTGCAGGCGCGTCTGGGCGCGCTCCGTGGTGGCTTTGCCGCGCTGGGTAAGCATCACATATTCAGGGGCAGCGGTCATATCCAAGGTTACCGACCACCCATCCCCTTCTGCTTCAATGATTTGAGGCTCTTCGCTCATGGCGGGTCTCCTGACGCTGTAATAGTTCCCCAAAGCGTAGGAGTATCCCGCTAAAAAAGCAACTGGCGGGGCGTGTTTTCAATGAGATGAGCGCCAGCGATGATAAACCCGGACCTTTTCCAAGGCATGGGCCAGGGAGGAGACGACGATTAGATTCGGGGCCACCGAGACACCCAGTGCCTCCAACCACATCTGCATCCGCGTCCCGTCCGGATGATCGGGGACAAGCACAAAAACCACATAGCTGAGCTGAGGGATGATCCTATCAATGGCGTCATAGGTACCGCGCAATACCGCCGCACTGGGCGCTGTATCCTCATTGAGGTCAACGATGATGGGGCAGATGTGCCCGGTTGATAATCTCGTAAGCGGGCGATTGGCGACTATGACCTCCAGCAGCCGCTTGATACGCTCAATCGTTGTCTGCCCGTGCGTGGTGAGTAACACATAATCAGGGGCATGACACATATTGTAGGTAAAGGACCATCCGTTGCCCTCCACCTCGCTGATTCGCTTCGACTCACTCATAGCCGTTCTCCGAAGGGACATAGAAGTTCTGTTGAGGGAGACACTTCCTGTCTGTTGTGGAATACCCGTATCTGCTCCAGAGCCGCTTCCCAGGAGCGAACCGTCACACAGTAAGGCGTGATAAACTGGCCCAGAATCGACCATTGTCAAAGTGGATATGAGGTTCTTGGGCACGCAGTACCTGTCTCAGACGCGACATTCGCTCGAGGCAGGGGCATCCTCGCACAGTAAAGAGGATATAGGCCGGGGCGTGACTGCCATCGAAGGTGAAAGACCAGGTGCGACCATGCTGATAAGTGATCAGGGGATGTTGGCTCATGGCGAGGGTTCCTCTTATAGAGACTACTTGAAAATATATAGTAGAGCCCTTTTTTAGAGCAATAGGGCGTTTGGCCCCCCTTTTTGCTTTGCTCTAATAAACACAAGCTTTTATTGTGGGATTCCCACATTGTAATTGCTTTGCCTGGCCGCTATTCTTGCCCCCTAATACAGCACTTATCGCTGACGATAGTCTTCATCATCCCGAAAGGATCGTTCCAAATATGTCCCGCAAACCCCTCATATACCTCGCGCTGCTCCTCCTGGTAGGCGCGTTTCTCGTAGCCACTACTTTCAACCAGAGGTCGGTGCAGGCTGGCAACGGCAACGGTCAGGCCGTGCAGGATCAATGGATTGTCACGCTGAAGCCCGATGCCAACCCCCACATGATGGCTCGTGGCAGTGGCGGAAATGTCATCTATGTTTATGAGCACGCCATGAAGGGCTTCGCTGTCCAGCTCCCCGCGCAGGCCGCGATGGCTCTGCTCAACAACCCGAATGTTCTCTCTGTCACCCCGGACCGCACCGTGACCATCGAGGGCAAGCCCGGTGGCGGCGGTGGTACCCAGCCCGCCCAGACGATCCCCACCGGTATTCGCCGCATCAACGGTCACACGAACAGCACCCTCGCTGGCAATGGTTCCGGCTCGGTGAACGTCGACGTTGCGATCATTGACACAGGCATTGACATCGATCACCCGGATCTGAACGTGGTGGGTGGCTACAACTGCCAACGTGGTAGCAGCTACGATGATGGCAATGGTCACGGCACCCACGTTGCTGGCACCATCGGCGCGCTGGACAACACCATCGGTGTGGTCGGGGTGGCTCCCGGTGCTCGCCTCTGGGGTGTGCGGGTGCTGAACGACCGTGGATCAGGCACCACCTCCTCCGTGATCTGTGGCATCGACTGGGTTGCCTCCCAGGCCGCCACCATCGAGGTTGCCAACATGAGCCTCGGCGGCGCGGGCAGCGACAACGCCTGTGGCGGTAGCGATGCCGAACACAATGCGATCTGTAACGCGGTCAACGCTGGCATCACCTTCGTGGTTGCCGCTGGCAACGAGAACACCGATGCGGCCAACAGCACGCCCGCTGCCTTCGACGAAGTGATCACCGTCTCGGCTCTGGCAGACTTCAATGGTCTCGCCGGTGGTGGTGCCGCCTCGACCTGCCGCACCGACCAGGATGACAGCCGCGCCGACTTCAGCAACTACGGCGCGGACGTGGACATCATGGCGCCCGGCGTCTGCATCAACTCCACCTGGATGGGTGGTGGGTACAACACCATCAGCGGGACCTCGATGGCCTCGCCCCACGTCGCCGGTGCGGCTGCTCTCTACAAGGCCAACAACCCCGGTGCCAGCCCCACCCAGGTCAAGAGCGCCCTCCAGATATCGGGCAACACGGACTGGAACAACAGCGACGACCCCGACGGCATCAAGGAGCGGCTCCTCAACGTCGGCGGCTACTAAGCCCTAACGCCCAAACCTCCGCAGAAGTCTGCGGGGGTTTTTCTTTGTCTATTCCTTTATTTCTATCCCTCCGACCCCGCCCTCCAGAGGCGGGCATCGATAATGGAGCAGCCCTGCCCTTGTGGCAGCGCAAAAATCGGGTTCAGGAAAAGCGCATCCGAGGCACATGAACGCATCCACCCCACCACCTATGTTGACCACCGCCACGGGAAAATTCCCGCTGAAAGAGTACCGCCTTCGACAGGGCGGGCGCGAGTGGACCGTCCTGCACACGGACGCCGTCCTGACGCCAGCAGACGAGTCGCGCTTTCTGGGCGACCAGGAGAACCCCCGCCCCTATGGCGTCGCGCTCTGGCCCGCTGCCATCGTTCTCGCCCATGAGGTGGCCTCCCGTGCCGACCAGCTCCGGGGAAAGAGGATTCTAGAACTGGGGGCGGGCACGGGGCTACCGGGGATTGTCGGAGCGTCGCTTGGCGGCGGCGCGGACGGTGGATCGCTCGAAGGGGGACGGGAGGAGTTCTGGGATGTTTGATTGAGCCGCGCTGTTAGGGCTTCCACTTGCGCCTGGAGGGCGAGTACTTGCGCTTCCAACGTTGCCAGATACGCTTGTGCCTCGGCAAGGGCCAGCACTTGCGCTTCCAACGCCGCCAGATGCGCTTGTGCCTCGGTGGGCAGCGCCGCGCGTATTTCGGGGGCCAACGTCGGTAACTCACTCATGGCTTTAGCTTACCCGTCTTTCGCCCTGCTTGTCCATACCCCCCCTGAACTATTACCACAGTAATAGTTCAGGGGGGGTATACCCCACTAGAGGCGCATTTCGGCTTCTAGCATGTCCAACTTGCCCCACTGCGACCTAAAAACTGCTTAGAAAGAGCCCTGCATCCCCCACCGATTTTCGCAAAC
>JACCSL010000865.1 GCA_013812995.1 Ardenticatenales bacterium
ATGGTACACTCACCACGAATGGTTGTGGGTTGGTCACGGTGTCGGGGGGCAAGTACTTCTGCTTCCCGGGCGGCGGCTACCAACCGGACACTTACACCTACACCGACCCTTACGGCAACATTTTCACCATTAGTGCTGAGGGTACGCTGGAGTCCGTCCGGGATCTCAACGATAACCTACTCACGATTGGACCTAATGGGATTATGAGCAGTGAAGGCGGTCTCCAGGTTCCCTTCGTGCGTGACGCGCAGGGGCGCATTACCCAGATCGCGGACCCACTGGGCAATGTTTATGACTATGAGTACGATGCAGCGGGCGATTTGGTCAGTGTTTCGCTGCCCGACCTGGAAACTCCTATCAGGTATACCTATGCACCAGAGCACCTGTTCCGGACAGTGATTGATCCGCGTGGCACTACCATTGCCACCAACAGTTACTATCCGGACGGACGGCTTCAGAGTCAGACGGATGCCCTTAATCATACTTACCACTATGCTTATGACTTGACCGCTAGAACCACCACTCTGACCAACCCCGATGGCGGGATCGTCACTTCGACCTACGATAGCTATGGGTCGCTTCTGCGGGAAGTGGATCCACTACGACACGTGACAAGCTACACCTATGACGCCAATCATAACCAACTGACAAAGACAGATGGCCTCGGACATACGACCCACTTTACCTACGATGATAAAGGCCATCGGACGACAGTCAGGAATGCGCACGCCGAAACCTATGCTCAGACTTATAACCAATATGGCGGGGTGACCAGCCGGACTGACCCATTGGGACGTCAGCAGACGGTTCAGTATGATGATCGCTTCAATCCCCGTTCTACCAGTGATGATCTGGGTATCTTAGGGACGTTTGAGTTCGACGGGCGTGGGATGTTCCAGGTGTTGAGCAATGCGAACGGTCATCAACAGAGCTACACCCACGATGCTTATGGGAATTTAGCAAGTGAAACTGACGCGATGGGGCACACCAAGAGCTATACCTATGACTCTATGGGACGGCTTTTCTCTTGGACCGATGCGCTTGGGCACACCACGCGCCAGGAGCGTGATGCGCTGGGCTACCTTCGGGCAATCACAGATACGCTCGGACAAGTCACCCGCTACGAGTATGATAGTGCTGGGAATCGCACCGCTATTGTTGATCCGGCAGGACACCGTACTGAGTATCGCTACGATGCTGGAAACCGCCTGATACAGGTTGTTTATCCTGACGGAACAACGAAGCAGACGACCTACGATTTTCGCGATAAGCCCCTCACTGAAATAGATCAGGCGGGGCGTGTGACCCGCTATGAGTATGACTTGGTTGGGCAATTGCTGCGCGTCACAACGGCCTATGGCACCCCTGATGCTGCCACGGTACAGTACGGCTACGATGCCGCAGGTCGCCAGGTCAGTATCACTGATGCCCTAAGCCATACGATTACCTACGAGTACGATGCCGTCGATAATCTCCTTAAAGTGACGAATCCACTGGGGCAAGCCACGACCTATACCTATGACGATGCCAACCAGCGGCTTTCTACGACCGATCCCGAGGGTCATACTACCCGCTATCGCTACAATGCACGCGGCTATCAAACTCTTGTCACTTATGCGGATGGTACAACACTCCAACAGAGTTATGACGGGCTGGGCAATCTCCTAAGCCGTACGGATGAGGCAGGCCACACTACGCAGTTTGGCTATGATGCCATGAATCAACTCACGGTGGTGACCAATAGCTTGGGGCATCCTACCCATTACACCTATGACGAACTGGGCAATCTCACGGCGCAAACTGACGTAAATGGGCACACAACGACGTTTGCCTATGACCCCTTGGGGCGTCGGATCAGCAGGCGGCTCCCGTTAGGTATGACAGAGAGCTATGGGTACGACGTTGTAGGCAGTCTCATTGCGAAAACTGACTTCAACAGTCACACAACTACGTACACCTACGACGCGATGAACCGACTGACAGCGAAGATCCCTGATCCACGTCTGGCTGAGCCCGCCATCACTTTCTCGTATACACGCACAGGCCAGCGGGCCACGATGGCGGATGCCAGTGGGATAACCTCCTACACGTATGACGCACAAGAGTGCTTGATTCGCAAGGAAGCGCCCGCCGGAACCTTATCATACAGCTACGATGCAGCAGGGAACTTGCTCAGCATCGCCTCTTCCAATCCAGGTGGTACCTCTGTGGCCTATACTTGGGATGCCGCCTACCGCTTGAAAACAGCGACAGATCAACTGGGCACGACGCAATACGCCTATAATGCAGTTGGCAACAAGCTCAACAGCATCTATCCAAATGGTGTCCAGTCTTCCTACACCTATAACAACCGCAACCAACTGACTATAGTCTCAACGGGCTATGAGAATACCCCCATTGCCAGTTACACTTATTCGCTCGCGCCGACCGGTCACCGCTTGGGGGTAACAGAACTCGATGGACGTGATGTCAGCTATACCTATGATGCCCTCCACCGACTCACGGACGAGGTGATTACCGGAAGTCCGAATGGTGCTGCCGATGGGCATATTCAGTACGCCCTTGACCCGGTGGGGAATCGCCTGAGCCGCACTTCCACCCTTGACGCGCTTCCTACCGCCGCAAGCAGCTATGATGCTAATGACCGTGTGGCTGGTGAAGACTACGATACCAATGGTAACTTGGTGAACTCGGATAGCACCTCGCGCCGCTATGACTTTGAGAACCGTCTCAAGGAGTTCAATGGAGGAACCGTCAGATTTGTCTACGACGGGGACGGCAATCTGGCTGCGATGACGGTCCTGGGTGAGACCACGACCTACCTGGTTGATGATCTGAACCCAACAGGATATACACAGGTTGTGGAGGAACTCACAAACGGGGTGGTGCAACGGGTCTTTACTTATGGAGATGAGTTGATTAGCCAGCGCCAACAACTAGCTGGTACCTGGACAACCAGTTTCTACGGCTATGATGGACATGGCAGCGTTCGCATGTTGACCACTGAGAGCGGGAGGGCAACTGACCAGTATACCTACGATGCCTTCGGGAACCTCATAAGTTCTTCTGGCAATACTCCCAATGCTCACCTCTACGCTGGGGAGCGGTATGAGGCGAATAGTGGCTCCTACTTCCTACGCGCCAGATACTATAACCCGATCAGTGGTCGCTTCCTCTCCATGGATCCATACCCAGGCGACTTCTCCAACCCTCTCACACTCCATAAATATCTCTATGTCCACGGCGATCCGGTCAATAACCTTGATCCAAGCGGACTATATGCACTCTCAGACTATACTGTCACAAAGACAGAAACCAGCACCCGCGCTCAGACCACAGTCAAGCCCCTTGGCTTCGCCACTCTCTGCATCCTAACTTTCGTTACCACGATGGCGTTCCCGACTGATCTCAATCTACCTTGCGGGGTTCAGAGGGAGACGTGCGAGAATAGCGAATATAGCAATTTCGTGAGATGTGATGAACTCCCCTACTGGTATCGATACTACTCTGTGGAGGATGCACTTGACACCCTTAAAGAGGCGGTTGGAGATTGGGATATAACTGCAATAGATTCACAAGATGCTAACCGTGGTAGTGGGCCTTGCCCCAATCCTCCCTATGTAGGCGGACAGCATTATGATGTCATGGGACCAGATTGGAATAAACGAGAGGCGGGTGTGAAAGGTGCAACAAAATACTATACGGCTATAGTGGAATGCAAGTGCTGTGACGATGCATATGGAGAAGCGATTCTCGATACGAAGTGCGGCATTGAAAACCCCCTTTATCGAGACTATTAATTATATCCCAAGATGATTCCAAAATGGCGAGGTATAGATCGTGGATAAGGCAGAATACTGGCTCCTCGATTCGGTCGTCAAGCTCCCATACTCCTTATCTCTCTTAGTCGCTGAGAATATTGAGGTTATCTGGAATCGGCAAGGGCATGGCCTCAGCCGGGTAGAGTTGGTGCAAGCGCTGAACCGTCTCTTTCAAGCGGGAGACCTCTATGGGCAAGGTATGATGCGACCCGTAACAACGGAGCCCCCAATGCCGACAGTTGCCGAGATTGAAGCTGCATTGGATCGGAGAATAGACATAGTTTATGGATTGACGTCGCAGGGAGGTGGTCGTTGGGAAGAGTTCTCTAGACCGAATTGGAATCGCTATCTCTTTGCCGGTTATAGCACGGATCCGATACGCGGCAATATCATCTCAAGTAGTAAAGAATTGGCAGAACAGCAGTTAATAATGGAGGCTGCTTTCGGGCGCTTGGTAGTATCCGAATCTATCGAAAGAGAAACGTTGGTTCCTTGGGAAGCTACTTATTGGAAGAGCCTTCCCGTTGGCTATCAAATTCAGTTTCTCTATGTTCCTGAAGAAAGGCAGCGTCGACCCGATCCGCTCCAGTTGAGAGAGAGGCTGATGAAGCAGAGCCAGTGGCTGCAATATCGCCAAGGTTGGTATCGCAGATATTCGGATGAGGAATGAGGGTAGCTACCATTCCTACTTACGGGTCGGCCCAGCCAAGAGCGGTAGAAGACGCGACTTCGTGTCGCTCTCGTTGTAAAGGCGTGAGAGGTAGTGGATAAAGCAGAATACTGGCTCCTTGACTCAGTTGTCAGAATACCATATCCCTGACACCTGATTGTGCAACAATGTTACACCAGCGGAGCAGGCGCACCACTCGTCAGCTACATGCTGGGCGGCAGTGAACTCCTGGCCCAGAATCGAGGCGGCACCCTCCACTTCTACCTGCATGATGGACAGCATAGTGTCCGCACTCTTACCGATCAGGCCGGAACTGTCACTAATCAATACACCTACGATGCATTCGGTACACTCTTGACGCAGCAGGGTACGGCGCCCAACAACTATCTCTACACTGGTCAGCAGTTTGATACCCTGACTGGCCTCTATAGCCTGCGTGCCCGTTATTACAATCCGAGTAGGGGGGCGTTTCTCAGTCGCGATTTAGCAGGGCTAAGTCTGAGAAATCCCGTAGAACTCAATCGTTATATTTATGTTGCCAACAACCCCATCAACAGCTTTGACCCGACGGGGTTCATGGCGATGAGCGATTATGGTGCAGCACATAAGCCAGGGGCGGAAAACTCTGATAAGGAAGCAGCCCTTGGGAGAGGGACTAGGGATCTCACAACACGTCCTGTAGCCGACTTTGAGTTGTCAAACGCGCGTACACTCCGCGACGACGCCCGCACCATCATGGATAATTTGAATCGTCAACACTTGCCGCACAATATAACTGTTGCCAGAGGAAGAGTAATTGCTCCAGATCAGTTTATTGAGAAGGAATTCTGGACCATCAATAATTTCACACAAAATGAATATGCAACGCTTTTTAGAAACAAGACTCTTCCCAGGATGCCGACTAAAGCAGAGTTCTGGGGGGGAGGAGCGTATCAACCTGGAAGCACTGTGCAGACTGTTGCTCATGCAGAAGATATTTTATTGCAAGAATTAGCCACAAAGCAGTACCCGGCTGGCACCCGAATCGTAGCTGGAATCTCACGTGACTTTTGTCCGCGATGTTGGTCTGGTCTGGGCGGTACTCAAGGTAGTATTCCAGGTGGACAGTTTCTCACCTTCGACTTGGGAGACGACGTCCTGCTGTTTATCTTAGCCTGGCCATAAAGGGTGCACAGTTTGTCAGCACAGCCATCACTTTGATGTAACCTAGCCAGAGCAGGGGAATTTAGTGGGGCTATAATCGGCTAAATTCGGTCAAACCAGTCGAGATTAGGAAGTGCCGAGCTTAGCTCCACTAAATTCTACTTCATGATTTTCTCAACAGGTAACTATGCCACCAACTTTGCCAGAATCCTTAACTTCCAGCCGAGCACTTCGCTTTCCAGAAAATCAGAATATAGGGCGGGTTTATGTTCGTCCCTATGCAGATACAATAACCCGCTTCTCTGCCGATTTGCTCGACTGGCAATATCTTGCTGAAGCTAAGGGGCTGGTCATAGTATCAGCAGGCATGGAGGTACAACTTAGGTTAAACCAAAGCGTTGCTCGAGATTTATCGCTCCTAAATCTCCTTTCTCCTCATAGCTTAGAGGTGATCGTTTTAGAAGACATACCCTTGGCAGAGACGGAGCTAGTACATCTTGCAGAACTGACAGGATTGCACACCCTCTCTTTAGCTAACACTTCCGTTAGAGATGAAGCGTTGAGTAACGTTCAGAAGCTGGGGAATCTCAAACACCTTTTTGTGGGCGATACCGAAATTAGCGATCTGGGATTGACCTATCTACATGGATTAAGACAACTCCAATTACTTGATCTGGGAGGAACGAAGATAACAGGAAGTGGGCTTAAATACCTCCGAGAACTACCTCACCTTAAATACCTTCACCTTTCTCTTACCTCTCTTACCTCAAGTGGCTTTGTTGAGCTGAGTCAGCTCCCTTGCCTACGAGTGCTTTGGCTCATTGGAGCAGGCCTCAGCGATGATAATCTTGCCCATCTACAAAC
>JACCSL010000870.1 GCA_013812995.1 Ardenticatenales bacterium
CGCAGGAGATGCCCCAGCTTTTGATCTGCTAGATTGGCCCCGTCAGCTTGCCGCCTCGCTCTGTCACCTGCGCCTCAATCCACGCGGCTGCCTCCTCGAACCAGCCGCGCCGCGCCCACGGGGCGCGCAACGGCGGCACCTTGCCCTCTTCTACCTCGGCGAGCACGGCCACCAGCAGCGCGCGCTGCTCGGGACGTGCCAGGGGAAGCGTTGCGAGGGTTTCCCGATCTGTCCATTGTCCATTCAGCAGCGGGTGGGGCAGCGGCTCGCGCGCATCCAGCACATAGATAGCCTCGGCGAGGCGCGCCTGCGGGTCGTGCTGGTGGAAGGCATAGCGCAGCACCACCAGCGGGATGCCCAGGTGCGTCTGCATCGCCTGGGCCACGGGCTCGACCTTGGCCTCCCAGACACCCTCGTTCAGATGGACATGGGGCAGAGCATAGCCATCAGCGCCAGGCAGCAGCAGCAGGCGCGGCTCGCCAGGATGAAGAAGAATCCCGTAAATGTCGGATTGCCAGGGAGGGGGTGGGTTGCTCATAGGGAACCTCGGCTCCAGGGTTGTATGGGAGGCGAAACAGTCGCCGCGATGATGCGGTGGGGGAACCCTCTATGTCATGGGGTGCCAAACCGTTTGGCTGAACGGGCGCGCGCCTTGGCTGCTTCTTCCTCGCGATCTTTGGGCGGGGCGCTGCTTTCCAGCGAGGTCAGCAACGTGCGCGTGGCGGTGCTAATCTCATCGACGGCGGCAAGGAAGGCGGCCTCGTTGGCTTTCGAGGGCTTGCGCGTGCCGCTGACCTTGCGCACAAACTGGAGCGCGGCGGCACGCACCTCGTCCTCGGTCACGGGCGGGTTGATGTTAAACAGAGGTTGGATGCTTCGGCACATAGTGGATTCCTCGCTGACAGACATTGCAAAAATCGACGAAAAACAATGATTGTGGTCCTGCGTTGCCATTCCGTTGTTCACCCCCCAGGCAGCCCCGGCAATCCCCGCACAATGCGCGCGGTTTCCAGGCTGACGGTGATGATCTGCTTGACAAGGCGCACGATGGCCTCCGGGTCGGCGGGGTCGTTGGGGTCGCTGCTGATGCCGCTGCGCGCGTCGCGGCGCACGCGGTAGCGGTCGATGATCCATTCCAGGGCGGAGCGGTTGCCGAGTTGGTACTCGTAGACCTCCGGCGGGATGCCGTCGAGGGTGAGCACCTCGTTGACTTTGAGCTGGGTTTTGTCGCGGCTCAGGGTCATGGTTTCGACGCGCCAGGACCAGGGCAGATCGCGCCGCTCGATATGGCGCAGGCGGTATTCGGGGGCGTTTTCGTAGTCCAGGTGCAGCGCGGCGAGGGCGCGGCCCGCCTCGGTGAGGGCGTGGAAGTCCTCGGCGGGGAGCAGGGGGATGTGGGGCAGGTCGCGCTTGAGGTTTTCGGCGTAGCGGCGGCGGTAGTCGGGGGCGTGCAGCAGCCCGTAGAGGTAATGGAAGATGTCCCATTTGCTGACCTGTGCCCCGTACTCGCCCTGGAATCGCTGCAACGCCCAGTCAGTGATATTCTCGCGGCGGCTTCCCCCGCTTTCATCGTAGGTGTAGAACGGGAAGCATTGGGTTGCTGCGCCTGCTCCAACAAGATGTAGGTCAACAAGCTTATTGCTCATCAGGACCATAAACGGCTTTTCTGAGGCTACATCTGTTAAACAAATAGCTCGATTTTCGCGTTCACTGGTAACTGTTGGAAAAAAAAGATGTTGCAAATAGCGGCTATTGTTGAGGATGGGGTCGAAGTAAAGATATTGTGGTGTAAATGGACGATATAAACTGTGGCGAATCTTGTCCTCTGAAAATTCAGCATATTTGCGACGCTTGAGATGAACTTTCAGATCGCCGCTCCACTTTATTGCATTATCATCTGAAATCAGGAAATCATCTATATCAATGGATTTATCGCTACGTCTATGCCAGCGATCCACTTCATTGTTATACGTTTCTATTAACTGCTTGACTCGTTCTATGAGAGTAGAACGGTCAAAGTCATAGACCCAATTATCTCGATTGGTTTTGATACCGCCACTGTATGTTTCGAAAACAGTATCTGTTGCCCCAGCGGTGCCAAGCTTAAACTCTTTGCTACCCATCGGCAGGAAAGTCTCGAATTCCTCTGCGAAGCCAGCCGTCAGCCATGCACCTCGCGCATCAGGTATAAGCTCCTGCCATTCCAGGTGCATCAAATCTCCTGTCTCGTCCAGAAACCTATACTTTTCCTCCTTGCGCCACTCTTCGCCAACACGCGCATAGAAAACTCTGGCAGGGCCTGTCGGTAACTCTCCTCCCCGATGACGAATCAGCAGCGTGATGGCAACCCCGACCTGAATCCCAAAAACATTGTGTGTTGTTCCTGAGAGCTTCGGGTTTTTCCGCACATTGCCGCCCAGGTCGAGCGTGTAGATACGTGTAAAGTCCTTGAGTAATTCCTTCCTCATCCCATCGAAGGAGAATTGATCAAGGAAGGAGTTATTGGAGACAAAACAGACCACACCATCGCCATTTCCTAAACGATCTGTTGCCCAGCGGAAGAAGCGCACATACATATCATAAAGCTGCATTTTCAGAGTGGCTTGCGATGACTTGACATAGGTTTGTCGAATACGTTCATCTACACCTGGGTAAAGGCGGTTTTTATTGTTGTCATTCTCATTGCTCTGGCCCACGTTGTACGGGGGATTGCCGAGAATCACGAAGATGGGCGCGGCCTCCTGGCGATGGATGCGCTCCGTGTTCTCCGGCGCAAAAATATTGAGCTGGCGATGCGCCCCCATGTCCAGCGTGTCCGCAAAACAGATGCCCTCGAAGGGATGGTACTCGCCCGTGCGCTCGAAAAACTCATGCTCGATGTTCTGCGCGGCGATGTAGTAGGGCAGCAGCAGCACCT
>JACCSL010000908.1 GCA_013812995.1 Ardenticatenales bacterium
CCATCGCCGTCAGTGTGATTATCGGCGTGAGCGTGATGATTGGCTCCTTCCGCAATACCGTCACCATCTGGCTCTCGACGACGCTCCAGGCAGATGTTTATATCTCGCCCCCCAATGTGGCCGCCAATCGCTCGACCGCTCCCCTGGACCCAGCTGTGGTAGCAGAGGTCGCGCGTATCGCGGGGGTGGAGCGGATTGCCACGGCGCGGGACGTCACCGTCTCCTCGCCGGACTTTGGGCGCGTGCAGTTGGTCGCCGTCAGCCAGGATGTGTCGGGGCGGCAGCGACCCTTCAAGTGGGTGGTTGGCAGCCAGGAGCAGGCATGGGAGCGCGCCAAAACGGAGGGTGCCGTCTTTGTCTCCGAGCCCTTCGCCTTCCGCCACGGCATCAACGAGGATAGCCAGGTGACGCTCTTCACCGACCGGGGTGAGCGCAGCTTTCCCGTGGTCGGCGTCTACTACGACTACTCCTCGGAGCAGGGCGTCGTCCTCATGCCCGATAGCCTCTACCGCTCCCTCTACGACGACCCCTACTATTCCTCCGTGGCCGCCTATGCCGCGCCCGGCACCAATGTGGAGCAGTTGGTCAACCAGCTGCGCACCTACTTCGCGGGCAAGCAGACGCTCCTGATTCGCTCAAACAGCGGTCTGCGCCGTAGCGTGCTGGAGGTCTTTGAGCGTGCTTTTGCGATCACCGGGGCGCTGCAACTCCTCGCCACCATTGTTGCCTTCATCGGCGTGCTGGCCGCGCTCATGTCGCTCCAGCTGGAGCGCGCGCGCGAGTTGGGCACCCTGCGCGCCACGGGCATGACGCAGCGCCAGCTCTGGGGGCTGACGATGCTAGAAACCGGGCTGATGGGAGCCACCGCCGGGCTCTGGGCCATGCCGACCGGGATGGCGCTCGCCCTGGTGCTGATCTACGTGATTAACCGCCGCTCCTTTGGCTGGACGCTCCAGCTTCACCTGGAGCCGGGCTACCTGCTAGAAGCCTTCGCCGTCGCCCTCATTGCCGCCCTCCTCGCGGGCATTTACCCCGCCATTCGCATGAGCCAGATTCGCATCGCACGCGCTATTCGCGACGAGTAAGGAGAAACGATGTCTCAAGAAAAACCTCTGATGGGTCGTGCTCTGCTCATTGGAACCATCCTTGGGCTGCTCCTCAGCGCGGCCTTGGTTGGGCTCACCAGCGATTGGTCCTGGCTCGCCTTCACGATGACACTGGGCTGGGCACTGGGGCTGGGCATCGGTGTTCATTCCCTGCGGGAGAACAAAGAGCAGTAACCACCGTTCGCTTTTCGTAGAGACTCTGTCCTACACTTACTGGAATAACCTGACCTCTGGGAGATTCCAACCATGAGACAACCCTCGTTGCCGTTAGGCGCACTCCTCGGTGCGCTGACCGTCCTGCCCGTGATGGCGCTCTTCTATCTGGGGAACAAAGCCCTCGGCCTACCCTTTGTGCCCTTCGACCTCTTTGATTGGCTGGCCCGCGTCCTGCCCGGCGATGTGATTACCATCGGCATTGATGCCATTGTCAAGACTATTGGCGCGCTGAATTTGGGCGACACCAGCAGCGCCGCCAAATTCCTTGAACAACTCATGGCCCTGGCAATGGTGACCGGGCTTGGGGCGTTGCTCGGCGTTCTTCTGGCCCTGGCACTGCGGCGCACACCCTGGTCCGGTGGAACGATGGGCACCGTGGGTGGCCTGCTGCTCTTCATTCTATTCTTCGCCATCGAACTGAACCTGGGACAATCGTTTGCGGGAGGCGACCCCACCCTTGCCGCACTCTGGATGCTGATGGTGCTCGGCGGCTGGGGGGCCTTGCTGGGCACGCTGCTGGAGAGCACCCGAGCCACCCCGGAGTACCCGGCGGAGCGGCGCGCGATGCTAACCAAAGCCGCTGGTGGCTCGTTCGCGGTGGCGCTCGGCGGCTGGGGGGTCGGGCGATTGCTCGGCCAGCAGATCGAGACCTCGGGCGCGGCCCAGCCTCTGCCGCCCCTGGTAGAGGCGCTGCCTCTGCCGCCCCTGGTAGAGGCGCTGCCTCCCGGCCCGGCGTCGCCGGTGGCGGCTGTTACCGTGGCGGCTACCCTGCGGGATCTGATTCCCCCGGCACCGGGCACGCGCCTGGAGCTGACGCCCAACGACGACTTCTATCGTATCGACATCAACACGCGTCCTCTCATCCTTCAGAAAGAGCATTGGAAACTCCAAGTCTCTGGCCTCTTCGAGCGCCCCCGCGAGCTTTCCCTGGATGACCTCATGGCCTTCCCCGCGACGACCCAGACCGTCACGATGGGCTGCATTTCCAATCAGGTCGGCGGCGACCTCATCGGCACAAGCAACTGGACGGGCGTTCGCCTGCGGGACGTGCTGAAGGACCTCGGTATGCAACCAGCGGCCACGACGCTCTACATGGAGTCCGCAGATGGTTTTTTTGAAAGCGTGACGATGGAGGATATGATGGACCCGCGCACGCTGCTCGTCTATGGAATGAATGGCGAGACGCTGCCTGTCGAGCACGGCTTCCCCCTGCGCATCTACATCGCGGACCGCTATGGCATGAAGCAGCCGAAGTGGATCACCCGCATGGAGGCGCGCGACAGCTGGGAGCCAGGCTATTGGGTGGAGAGAGGCTGGAGCCGCGAGGCCCGCCCGCAGATCGTCTCGGTGATTGATACCATTGCCACGCAAGAGGTCAAAGACGGTCAGCTTCCTGTGGGCGGAATCGCCTGGGCGGGAGATCGCGGTATCCAGAAAGTCGAAGTGCAGGTGGACGAAGAAGCGTGGGTCGAGGCGACGCTACGCACTCCGCCACTCAGTGCCCTGACCTGGATTCAGTGGCGTTATGACTGGCCCGCCACCCCTGGGAACCACACCCTC
>JACCSL010000929.1 GCA_013812995.1 Ardenticatenales bacterium
ATCTTCTCCCCCGGATGCCACCGCCTGGCAGATGCTTCTGGAGCAGATTAGTGACCATTATACGGAGATAGAGCGAGAGCGCCGCCGCATAGAACAAGCACTCACCCTCTCTTTGCACGAGACGCAGGCTGCCGAAACCAAGCTGCGTCGCCAGAACGGATACCTGGCGGCCCTCCACGAGACGACACTGGCCCTGATGCAGCGATTAGAGGTGGAGGGGTTGCTAGAGACCATCGTGACTCGTGCGGCGCGGCTGCTAGGCACCTCGCGTGGGTACATCTACCTGGCGGAGCCAGGGGGCGAGGAAATCGAGGTCAAGGTCGCCATCGGGCTAAGCCGAGAGTTCAAGGGTACCCGCCTGCGCCCTGGCGAGGGCGTGGCTGGGCAGGTGTGGACGAGTGGTCTGCCGCTGTTGATCCATGATTACCAGCAGTGGGAGCATCGCCCGCCGTCCTTTACCACCCCCAATATCCGGACGGTGGTGTGCGTGCCTCTCAGAACCGGTCCTCAGGTCAGTGGGGTTCTGGGCATCGTCTATGCGGAGCCCAACTTTGCGCTCGGGGAAGAGGAGGTCCGGTTGCTAAACCGCTTCGCGCAACTGGCCTCTATTGCGCTGGACAATGCCTATCTTTATACGGCGGCACAGCAGGAGGTAGCGGAGCGAGCCCGCGCCGAGGAGGCGCTGCGGGAGGCCAAGGACGCGGCGGAGCGAGCCAATCAGGTCAAGAGCGCCTTTCTAGCAACCATCAGCCATGAGCTGCGCACGCCCCTGAATGCCATCATCGGGTATAGCGAGATGCTGGTGGAACTTGCCGAGGAGGAGCAGTGGATTGTAGCGGTGCCCATGCTCCAACGTGTCGAGAGCGCGGGCCATCACCTGCTCCAGCTGGTCAACGATATTCTGGATCTCTCCAAGATCGAGGCCGGGCGGATGGAACTTCACCTGGAGAATGTCGATGTGGCGCTGCTTCTTGAGCACATGGTTGCCACGATGCGCCCGCTCGCCGAGAAGAATGGCAATACGATAACGCTTTCCTGCTCCTTGTTGCTCTGCCGCATGTACGTGGATCAGATGCGACTCCGCCAGATACTCTTGAATCTCCTCGGCAATGCAGCAAAGTTTACCGAGCAGGGCACCATCACCCTCACCGTGACACGCTCGCTCCGCGATGAGGACGAGTGGTTTAACTTTGCGGTGCGCGACACGGGAATTGGCATCGCGCCTGATCAGCAGCAGCACCTGTTCAAAGAGTTTACCCAGCTCGATAGCTCACCGACGCGCAAGCATGGCGGCACGGGCCTGGGGCTCGCGCTCTGCTATCGTCTCGCCCACCTGATGGGTGGCATGCTCTCGGTGGAGAGCGAGTTGGGACAGGGCTCCACCTTTACCGTCCATCTGCCCACTCGCGGGCGCGCCCCGGACGAGGGAGGGTCCGTCATCCAGGGCGACTAGACCGTGCCTACAGCTTTCGTATCGCTGTGTCGATGCGCTCCAGGGCTTCCTGGATATTCTTGCGGCTGTTCGCATAAGAGAAGCGGATGAAGCCGCGCCCGTGCTCCCCGAATGCTTCCCCCTTGAGACAGGCCACCCCGGCCTCATGCAGCAGGTAATCGGCCAGCCACTCGCTGGCCTTGCCTGTCTCCTCGATATTCGGGAACGCGTAGAAGGCCCCGCCCGGCATCACGCAGCGGAAACCAGGAATCTGGTTCAGTCCCTCGACTATCATGTTGCGCCGCGCCTCGAACTCCTGGCGCATCGTTTCCACCTCGTCCTGCGGCCCGGTCAGTGCCTCAATGGCGGCGTACTGCTCGAACGAGGCCACGCAGGAGTGGTTGTTGGTAGCGAGCTTGGCCATGCGCTGCGCCAGCTCCTCCGGCATGACGCCATAGCCCAGCCGCCAGCCTGTCATCGCGTAGGTCTTGGAGAATCCATCAAGGATAATCGTGCGCTCCAGCATTCCCGGAATCGTGGTGATGCTGTGGTGCGGCTTGTCATACACCAGCCGCTCGTAAATCTCGTCGGAGAGTACGATGCAGTCGTGCTTCTGTGCCAGCTCAGCGACCAGCCGCAGATCCTCTTCCTCCAGGATGCCCCCCGTCGGGTTCTGCGGCGAGTTGATGATAATCATCCGGGTCTTGTCATTCACCAGCGCCCGCAGCTCATCATGGTCGAAGCGGAACTCTCGCTCCATCCGCAGCGGCAGCGGCACTGCCTTGCCCCCGACGAAGTTAATCATGGACTCGTAGATGGGGAAACCGGGGTTTGGGTAGATCACCTCGTCGCCCGGATCGACCAGGGCCAGGATGGCGAAGAACATGATCGGCTTGGCTCCTGGCGTCAGGATCACATTCTGCGGGCCAACCTCGATGTCGCGAGACTGGGAGATATGTTGAGCAATTGCCTCGCGCACCTGCGGGATGCCTGCCGAGGGCGTGTAGTGCGTCTCGCCCTTCCGCAGCGCCTCGATGGCCGCCTCCGTGATATTCGAAGGCGTATCGAAATCCGGTTCCCCGATTTCCAGATGAACAATGCTGCGCCCCTGCGCCTCCAGCGCCCGCGCGCGCACCAGAACTTCAAATGCGGTTTCGGTGCCAAGTCTGCTCATTCGCTCTGCAAATTGCATAGATGGTAGCTCCTCTTTGAGTGTGGGTATTTGGGATATAGGGAACAGTAATGGATAGTGCAGATGTATTAAAAGGTAAAACGTAACTGCTTCTGATGGAATTTGTGGTTTGGAAGAGGGGAAGCGTGCCAGCGAAGCCCTCTCCCCCACGTCGCTTCGCTCCGTGTCCCCTCTCCCGAAATCGGGAGAGGGGCGGCCGAAGGCCGGGGAGAGGGCCATCCCGCAGAGCCATGACTCAACCACATATTCCAGCAGAACTAGAAACGTAAAACGTAATATTAGAATATTGACAGTTTGTGACAGATAGCCTTGCCGTTTTACATTTTACGTTTTACCTTTTTGCTTTAAGTGGTAACTCGCCCCCGCCAGCGCCAGCGCAAAGCCCCCACTCGTCAGAAAAATGCCTGGCCCCAGCAGCGCCCCATCCCCGTAAAAGCCCTGTAGCACGAGCCAGGTTCGCCACAGCGCCCACGCCGGGAGCAGCGCCCCCGCCCCGGCCAGCAGTGCTACGAAACCGGAACGCAGCCGTTCCCCGGCCCGGTGCCAGAGTGGGAGAAGCCCCACCACGAGCAGGCTGCCCAGCGCCAGGTAGAATTGAAAGGAGAATTCGCGGGCGAGATTGCCATCTTCATATACAAGCGGATTCTCTTTGAGCACCTCCCGTACAAACTCGAAGGCGGGGAGGATGACAACGCTGAGGAACAGGAGCAGAGGAAGCAGGAGCCAGCGACCCCAGCCCCGCGCTCCCGCCACCCAGAGTGTCAGGGTCATGGCAGCCAGTGGTGGTGGCAAAAAAAAGAAGAGTCGCTCCAGCGCGAACAGGCCGCCGCGCCACTCCGCTGTAAACTTCCAGAATTCCCCCAGGTCCAGCCCCAGCAGCACGAGTGCCGCCGTACCCCGCTCCGGAATCACCCACGGCAGCCACCAGCCCAGGGCCGCCAGACTGGCCCCCAGAACTACCGCCCAGGCCGCTGCCCGGCTCATCAAGGCCGCTTCTGCTCCTGCGCCTTCTCTTCCTTCTGCTGGAGCCGATGCTCGCGCCGTGTCTCCGCCTCGGACCAGCGCCGCTTCTCCTCATCAGTTTCGAGCAGCAGCGGGCAAACCTCTTGGGGTCGACCCTGCTCGCCCAGCGCCACATAGACCGCGTAGGCCGAGTTGGTGTGCGTGTGCGCCCCCGTGATCGGATTCTCTGCCTCTACCCGCACGCCCACCTCGATGGAGGTCCGTCCCACCCAGTTGACCGTTGCCTTGAGCTGGAGCAGATCGCCCACCAGAACGGGCTCAAGGAAAGACATCGAGTCCAGCCGCACCGTAACCACGGAGCGGCGCGCGTGGCGCATCGCGGCGAGAGCTCCCGCCTCATCTACCAGGCGCATGATGACGCCTCCATGAACATTGCCCAGGAGGTTGGCATCCCCCGGCCCCATGAGAACCGAGAGCGTGACGGCACTATCAGAAGGGCGCTTCGCGTCTTGAGAGCTGTTCAAATGGTATTCCTTTTGAAATCGCGATGGCGGAATGTCCATATAATGCCTGATCCGTCCGCTCCCGCAAGTGAGGAGAGGGTACATAGACAAGAGCGCTTATCTACCTGTATAGTATTGGAAAATGAAGCATCTTCAAGATGATATGCAGCCGAGGATAACGAAGATATGGCAGCGACGACCGAGGGGCCTATTCTGGTAGTGGATGACGATGAGGCTTTATTGCTGATGCTTCAGGAC
>JACCSL010000953.1 GCA_013812995.1 Ardenticatenales bacterium
CGGTAAAGATGTCCGTCGATTGCATCGCCTTGACGGCATAGCGGGGGTGCAGAAAGCTTTGAATATCATGCCAGGTGGCCCCGCTCTGCACCGTCAGAACCTTGTTTTCCTCGTCCAGAGTCATCTGGTTGAAGCGGGTCATGTCCAGCACCACCGCGTTCTTGAAGAACGCATGACCGCCCATCGAGTGACGAATACCGGCGATGGCCGCCTTCAGCCGGTTGTCCCGTGCGAAGCTCAACGCCTTTTCAATGTCCTCCAGGATGGTCACCTGGACGATGCCGTGGACGTAGGTCTCGCTCAGGCAGCTGGCGTCATTGATCGTTCCGCCGCGCTGCGCCCAGGGAAGGTCTGCGCCCGTCGCGGTGCTCTCGACCTCGGACGGCAGCGGGGCCTCGGCGGACTCAGCAAAGAGGGGCGGGCACTCCTTCTCGCCCTGCGGGTCAGCGGAGTACTCATAGACCTTCCGGGAGGTAACGAAGAGCGTCGAGGCGAGGGCGAGCGCAATCAGGCCAGTGCGTTTGGTGGGGGGGAGATTTTTATTGAGCATAATGGGCCATTCTGCCGCCGGTCAATGACCCTTGTCAACTCCGCTCTCCGTGTTCCGGCCCTGCTGCCACGGCCAGCGTCCATGCAATTCCATCTCCAGGCTCCAGCCCAGGAAGGTACGAATCAGCACGATCCCGATGAGCACCGTCACACTCTCAAGCGTGGGGTCTATCGCCACGGTGCGGATGATGTCGGCGGCCACCAGGAACTCCAGCCCGAGCAGCAGTGTGTACCCCAGCCCCTGCCGATAGTGCTGGTACGCCTCGGGCACCCGTAAAACAAGCTGCTGGAAAAATCGGGCGGTGGTGATCAGCAGTCCGATCACAATCAGCCCCACCCCCGCGACATCTACGCCCTGGCCCACCTGTTCAATAAGCTGTTGAGCGGGCATCGTTCCTCCTCCTCCTGAAAGATGCGGCATGGCACCGGACGTTGCAGGAATTGTTCCCAGGGCAATCGCCTAAAGCGCCTCCCGTTGGTGCCGTTGGCATGCCCGCGCGGGCGTGGCGAACCGAAACCGTCCGAGTATACAATTGCCCTGACGATTCCAGGGCTTCTCAGAAGTCGGACCCGCTCTGTGGAGGGAGGCCCTCTCCCCGGCTTTCAGCCGCCCCTCTCCCGATTTCGGGAGAGGGGACACTGAGCGAAGCGACGTGGGGGAGAGGGCCATGTTCGCAGAACCGCGACTTTTGAATTGCCCTGACGATTCACATCGCCATTAGCTTTGCGGGGCGTCATCGTTAAAATAGAAGCCGTGCTGTATCCTTTCTCACCATTTATCGTCACAAGCATTGAAGGAGCAAATCGATGGTGATGTCATTCTTCCGAGCCTCTCGTCTGGGCAGCGGCCTGGCGCTGCTGATGCTGTTGTATGCGCTGCTTACTCCCCATGCCTCCGCCGAGAACCCGCTCTCTTCCCTCCCGCCGCAGGCGGATCACACCTCGGAGGAACTCTCTCCGCAGGCGTGGGCCTTGATCTGGCAGCAACTGCGTGAGGGGGAGGCGCTACCGCCCCAGGCCCCTTATCTTCAAACCGAGAACCTGCGCAAGATCTTTCCGGGGGATGGGGCCTCGGCGGACAACTTCGGCTGGTCTATGGCGCTGAGCGGCGATACCCTGGTCATTGGGGCTCCGGGGGATGAGCCTAGCGGGCTAGACCCCGATGCGGGCTCGGTCTATATCTTCGAGCGCAATCAGGGCGGGACGAATCGGTGGGGCCAGGTGAAGAAACTTTTTGCCTCCGACGCCAACACTGGTGCGTTATTTGGCTATTCGTTGGCGCTCAGCGCGGATACGCTCGTTGTGGGCGCGCCCAAAGATGATGCACCTGCCGTGGACTCTGGCTCCGCCTACGTCTTCGAGCGGAATGGGGGCGGGGAGAACAACTGGGGCGAGACGAAAAAGCTGGTGGCCTCCGATGGGGCGTTCGACGATCAATTTGGCAGAGATGTGGCTGTCAGCAACAGCACCATCGTGGTTGGCGCGTGGCTGGATGGGGACGAGGGAACCAACTTCGGCTCCGCCTATATCTATGAGCGCGATGAGGGAGGAGCCGCGAATTGGGGTGAGGCCACGCGAATTACCCCGGCGGATGCGTCGATTGGGGACCATTTTGGCTGGATTGTTGGCATCAGCCTCAATACCATCGTGGTGAGCGCCATCGGGGATGACGACGGGGGCAACAGTTCCGGTGCGATCTATCTCTTTGATCGTAGTGGGGAGGACCGCAACAGTTGGGTAGAGGTCAAGAAACTTCGCGCGAGTGATAAGGCGGCGGGCGACCAGTTTGGATACTCGGTGGACATCAGCAGTGATACCATCGTGGTTGGCGCAGTGGGTGATGACGACAAAGGAATCAATGCGGGCGCGGTGTACTTCTTTGGTCGCCACGAGGGCGGGGCGAACGCGTGGGGGCAGATCATCAAGCGCACCGCGTTCGATGGGGCCGCCGATAATGTCTTCGGCGGGAGTGTGGCGCTGAGTCGAGATACTGTGATCGTCGGCTCCCCCGCCTCGGAAAGCTCCGCCGGACAGGTCAACTCGGGGGCTGCCTATCTGTTCGAGCGAAATCTGGGCGGACTCAACAACTGGGGACAGATGGATAAACTCACTGCCCCGGATGAGTTCTCGGATGACACCTTTGGCTATTCGGTGATGGTCGATATCGATACCGTTGTGATTGGCGCTCATAACAATGATGATCGCGGCACCGACTCGGGCTCGGCCTATGTCGCCGAATTGACCCGCCTGTGGAGTTATTACCTACCCTGCGCCCGGCAGTAACAGCGCCCTGAAACAAGGCAGGGGCAGGCCCACAGGGCTTCTCAAAAGTCGGACCCGACCTGTGGAGGGAGGCCCTCTCCCCGGCTTTCAGCCGCCCCTCTCCCGATTTCGGGAGAGGGGACACTGAGCGAAGCGAAGTGGGGGAG
>JACCSL010000986.1 GCA_013812995.1 Ardenticatenales bacterium
CGGAGAGGAAGCCCCATGCCTGCGCCTCCTGCGCGGAGGTCGCGACCTTCGCCGTGGCGATGGCCTCGAACGCTTTCTGCATGTAGGGTAGCGAGTCATTGCCGCCCGCCGCCATCGGCGAGCTGACGACGCGGCGCATGAGTTCCTTGACGCCGCCCGCGCCCGGGATGAGCCCGACGCCCACCTCGACAAGGCCGATGTAGCTTTCCGCTGCCGCGACGATGCGCGAGCCGTGCATGGCAACCTCCGCGCCGCCGCCCAGCGTCATGCCAAAGGGCGCGGTGACGATGGGCTTGGGGCTGAAGCGGAAGCGCATTAACAGCTCGTGCATCTGGTCGATGGCACCGCGCACCATCCCCATCTGCCCCCCCGCCGCGCCCATGCCGATCATGGCGATGTTCGCGCCGACGCAGAAGTTCTCGCCCTCGTTGCCGATAACCATTGCCTTCCACTCGTTGTGCTCCAGAAGCTCCAGCGCCTTGAAGCCCATCTCCGTGATGTACTGGTCGAGCGCGTTCATCTTCGAGTGGAATTCAAAGAGGAGCACCCCGTTGCCCATGTCCAGCAGACTGGCGGACTCGTTGCGGTGCAGCTCCTTGCCCCCCGTGCGCAGTTCTTCGATGGAAAACTCCATCTCGTGGCGAGGCAGGGACATGTATTCTTCCATCTGCGGGTCGTAGAAGCCGACCACCTTCCCGTGCTCGTCCTTCTGGTAAAAGCTCTCGTAGCCCTTCTCCAGCATCGTGTGAACCCAGGGCGCGACCTCCCAGCCCATTGACTCCATCGCCTCGACACCGGCGCGCACGCCGATGATGTCCCACGCCTCGAAGGGGCCGAGCGATTGGGCATAGCCCCACTTCATCGCGTTGTCGATCTCGACAGGGCGATCCGTGATCTCCGGGATGCGCTTGGACGCGTAGGCCAGCACGGGCAGCGTGGTCTCGCGCCAGAAGCGGGCGGTACGGTCCTCGGGCTCTGCCTCGAAGATGGCCTTGAGGCGTGCCTCGAGCGGCTCGACCTTGCGCAGCTTACCGACGAGGTCGATGCGCGGCTTGGTGGGTGCCTCGTACTCCATTGTCTGAAGATTCATCGGGTAAAAATCGTTCCCCACCCGCTTGTAAAAGCCCTGGCCGCTCTTGTTGCCCAGCCAGCCGCGCTCCAGCAGCTTTGCCACGATCTCGGGGCGATTCAGCCGCTCGCGGTCAGGGTCCTCGGGCACCGCCTGATAGAGGTTCTCCGCCACGCCCGCCGCCACATCCAGCCCAACGAGATCCAGCAGGCGAAAGGTTGCGGTTTTGGGATTGCCCATGAAGGGGCCGGAGACCGCGTCAATTTCCTCCACGGTGTAGCCGTTCTCGATGATCCAGTTGAGGCGATGGTTGCCCGCCCAGGAGCCGATGCGGTTGCCGATGAAGTTCGGGCGATCCTTCGCTACCACGACGCCCTTGCCCAGAATATCCTCCAGGAAGTGGTGCAGCGTGTGCAGGACCTCGGGACGCGTGTCGGGGCCGGGGATAAGTTCAACAAGCTTCATGTAGCGCGGCGGGTTGAAGAAGTGGGTGCCGCAGAAATGCTCAGCGAAGCTCTCGGAGCACCCCTCCTGAATCTGGGCGATGGGAATACCCGAGGTGTTGGTCGTGACGATGGCGTGCTCACTGCGCGACTCGTCAATGCGGGCCATGAGCTGCTGCTTCACGTCAAGCCGCTCCACGACCACCTCGATGATCCAGTCGGCGCGGCCAATGGCATCGAAGTTATCTTCGAGATTGCCGATGGTAACCAACTCCGCGCGATCGGGGCGCATGAGAGCGGCGGGGCGGCTCTTGAGCACGCCCTGCCAGCCCTTCTCCACGATGGCGTTGCGGTTGCCCCCCACGGCTTGTAGCTCGCGCGGCACGATGTCCAGCAGGGTCACCGGGATGCCCGCGTTGGCGATGTGGGCGGCAATGCCGCCACCCATCGTCCCCGAACCAATGACCACGACACGTCGAATGGGATAGTTCATAGTTGCCTCGTGAAATATGATGTATATCAAGGTTCCAGAGAGATACGGACACGCTCTTCTAGCCCTCGCACTTCCTCGCAAAACTGTTTGATACGGATGTAGTTAGCTCGTTGAGCCAGGACGGCTCGCCCCTGTCCGGGTGTCACCATCAAACCCTCGCGCTCGACAAAAGGATAATAGAAGCGCTCTTTTACATCCACATCGTTGCGAATCTCAACTGGAGGCCAGGGTAGATTATCCTGTCCAATCAGGATCCACGCTTCTATTTCCTGAAAGGCATGTGCCGATAGCAAGGAGACTCGTGCCTCCCTGTTAGCGGCACGAGTCTCCTTGTCATCCAAGTCTGCACGACGATGGAGCACTCCGTCACGATCCACGATGAGTAAAAAAAGATGGACGAGACGATTCTGATCAAAAACTTGTTCAAGAAATTCCCAACTTTTTACCTTCTCGTATCCACGTCGTCGCTTGGAATTCTGATAGAACCGCAGATTGGCTCGCGGTTTGTCAACACTTGCCAACATTTCTCTAAGGATGGGTTTTAGCATCTGCTGGTCATATGTGTGATCCTCGGTAATCACCATCACATTCATGATGTAGTCTCTCCATTGGATGTAAAGGTGGCCGTATTCTCCATCCATCCTGATGTGAGTAACTCAGCCGGATCATACTGCTCAAAGAGCCTTCGTGCATCATATAAGTCGATGATACGGCTGATGTGTGCATCTGGCTGATTTTCAAGGCGATATACGAGAGAGGCATTCTGTAGCGCCTGCTCACTCAGAACGCTAAGAAATTGTGGGGAATGCGTTGTAGCAATGATTTGCCTATCACCATTTGCAACATATTGTTCAACAAGTTGTAGTAATAGATGCAATCTTGTAGGATGCAAACCAGTATCAAGCTCCTCAATGAAATGTAGTTTTGCAGGCTTAGGGCCAAGGAAGGCGGCAATTATTGCCAGAAAACGCAATGTTCCATCAGATGCACTATATCCTGAAGTACGCTGCCCATTCTTTTCTACCAATGTAAGTAAAATTTTTCCTGTAGAATCAGGGATAAATTCAAATTCTTTAGCATCCATCGGGGTGAGTTCATGCAACCACTCAACGAGTATATCTTTACCAGATGGCTGGTTGTAGATACTTTGCAGCACAGAGGATAAGTTTTCACCTCGATCACCCAGAACCGTCTGACCTGGCAAGGAAGGACGCCGCATTGCTTCCGGGCTGAGGTCTAAGAAGCGCAGATCACTCAAGGCTCCCATAGTTTCTTCGGCCCATTTCCTAACATCAGAGGATAGTCTTTTTGCTTCAACAAGTTGTGAGAGCGCAGGCTGTTGATTGAGGAAAGCTTCTCCTAAACGTTTCCCACCAGCTTTCAATAAAACCAAGCGGAATTTATCCCTCGAAGAAACCTCTCGATTTGGTCGGAAAATAGGATCATTCTCGCCCTGAACTGTCAACCGCTCGTCAATAATTCGTGGTGCATTACCACTTACACCGGGATCTACCTCAATGCGATAAACCGCTTCTTTCTCAGATTTGCCCCCCTCCACCAAGAATGTTACTTCCAGAGCAAAGGAAGAGGCCCCCCGAAAAGCTACCTCACGGGTTCCGCCACGAATTCCCGTCCACTGAATTTCCCCTCCGCTTCCCCATTTCTCACCTAGAATATCCGCCAGGCTATACCCTCGCGAGATACCATGTAAAAATCGGAAGGCATCTCGAATATTGCTTTTACCGGAGGAATTCTCCCCCACCAGCAGCGTAAAGCGTCCCAAGTGGAGTTCGGCATCTTTGAAATTCTTGAAGTTTTGTAGGCGCAATTTGGTTATCATTTCCGCCCCTTTTTGCTATCGGTACGGAGAAACACAACTTTCTCCGTACCGATGGTTGCTTTAGTTCCTACCGCAACTCGGTGGATTTGTAGCCCAGAATTAACCTAGCAACTACCCCACGATTAACTTGTCCGGTACCCTCAAAGATATCGTTGATTTTCGCGTCCCTCATCCACTTCTCGATGAGGTGCTTGGTGGAGTAGCCCTCCGGCCCCATGATTTCAACCGCCTTCTGGGTGACCCAGGTGACGACCTCGCCCGCCTTGACTTTGCACATGGAGGCTTCGAGGCTGTTGGGCAGCTTCTGGTCCATGAGCCAGGCGGCCTTGAGGGTGAGGAGCCAGGCGGCGCGCAGGTCGGCCTCCATGCGCAGGATGTCGCGCTCGATGGCGCTCTGTTTCTGATAGGGCACGCCGTAGCGAATCTCGACGCCCTGCTTGGCGAGGAACTCCTTGAGGAACTCCAGCGTCGCGTTGCCGATGCCAACGGCACTGGCGGCGACAGCGGGACGCGTCGCGTCGAACGTTGCCATCGCGCCCTGGAAGCCAGCCTTGGAGGTGTTCGCACGGATGGCCTCAGGCGTGGCGAGGTCGGGGTCGCCGAGCACATTGTCGAAGGGGATGCGACAGTTATCGAAGAGGATCGCGGCGGTGTCGGAGGCGCGAATCCCCATCTTCTTCTCCAGCTTGGTCACCTTCATGCCGGGCGTGTTGGCCTCCACCACGAAGGATTTCATGCCTGCGCGGCCCAGCGTGGGGTCTACCGTGGCCCAGACAAGGATGAAGCCCTCGCTGTCCTGCCCGGCCATGCGTCCGCCCGTGACGAAGATTTTCTCCCCGTTCAGAATCCACTCTTTGCCATCCTCGCTCAGTGTGGCGCGGGTACGGATGTTGGCCGTGTCGGAGCCCGCGTGCGGCTCGGTCATCGCCATTGCGCCCCACTTGGGCTCGCCGCTGCTGAAGCGGGCCAGGAAGTGCTTCTTCTGTTCCGGCGTGCCCGCCGCTGCCACCGCCGCGCCCCCCAGCGCGCCACCTGGCGTGCAGAGGTAAATGCCCGCGTCCCCGTAGCTCAGCCGCTCGATCATGTGAATGATAATCTGGTTGGCGAGGGGTGGGCGCTTAGGGTTGCTCTCCATCTTCTCATTGTCGTCCTGCATCGTCAGACCGCCGAAGCCCATCATCTGCATCCCCGCCCAGATGGCGTTGGTGTATTCCCAGGGATGCTCGTGTGTGGTTTCCAGGTCATCGTACTTGCGGGAGATGGGGCGCATCACCTGCTTGGCGATGCCATCCAGAATTTGCTCCTGCATCAGAATCGGTTTGGGTTTGGAAAAATCAATCATTCAGAACCTCTCTTGACTCTTGTAAGCTTTCAGCAACGACACAACCCACCCCAGCACTACGCGCCGCCCTTCCAAGGAGGGGAGTTTGCCGTTACTTCAGCCGTTTGTCGTTACTTTTGACTTTTGACTTTTGCCTTTTGCCTTTTGCCTTTCCGTTCCGCTCCCTACACCATCGCCAATCCTTCGACCGCGCCAAAGACGCGGGCCTCGCGCAACCAGCGCTCGACGGGGTACTCGCGGATGTAGCCGTGACCGCCCAGAATCTGCACGGCGCGGTCCGCGACCTGAAGGACGTACTCATCGGCGTACTGCTTGGCGAGCACGGCGGCCTGCGTGGCGTCCTCGTTCTGGTCCAGCTTCCACGCGGCCTCCCAGGTCAGCAGGCGCATAGACTCGACGGCAATGCGCATCTCGGCGAGCATGAAGGCAATGGATTGGAACTGTGCGACAGGCTTGCCAAACGCCTCGCGATTCTTGGCATACTCCTGCGCGTACTCGTAGCTGGCCTTCGCCAGCCCCGTGGCGAGCGCGGCGGTGCCGACGCGCGCATAGTTGAGCAGCTTGGTGACATCCACGCCCCCATCGCCGCCCAACTTCGCGGCGGCGGGAACCTCGACCTCGTCGAAGGTGACAGTGTGGTAGCGGAGCGCCCCCAGCCCCATCCCGCGCTCCCGCTCGCCGACGGTCACACCCTCGGCGGTTCGCTCGACCAGAAATGCCTGCGTGGTGCCCGTCTCTTCGTCCCGTGCGTAGAGCAGGAAGAGTTGCTCGCCCTCGCCATCCGTGATGACGTGGCTCTTCTGCCCGGAAATGACATAGCCATTCTCTGTTTTCTGAGCCGTGGTCTTTAGCTCGGCGGGGTCAAAATTCCAGGTCGGCTCGACGAGCGCGGCAGAGGCAAAAAAGCTGTCCTCGGCAAATTTTGGAAGATACGTCTGCTTCTGCTCCTCGGTGCCGAAGGCAACCAGGGGCGTGGCAACGGAGGCGGGGGACAGAATGTGCAAAGCCGCTGAGAGATCGCCGTAGCCCAGTTCCTCTGCGAAGAGCGTCCCTGTCAGCGCGGAGTGACCCTCGCCGAAGCCGCCGTACTGCTCGGGAATGTTCGCCGGGATCAGCCCCAGCTCCTTCGCGCTCGCCAGAAGGGAGGTGGAGAGGGTGCGGCTCTCCTCCGCCTCGTGTCCTTGCTCGCGCATCTGCTCTAGGGCAAACGAGCGAACGGTATCCATAATCATCTGTTGTTCTTCGGTTGGTTGGAAAGAGATCATTTTTCCTCACTTTTTGGCTATTAAGGTTCTTCGTCCCACTGGTCGCCAGCGAGCCCCAGTGCCGCGCTGCCGACCAGTTCAATCTGGTGTCCTGTGGGAGTATTGATGACGGTCAACAATTGATCATCGCCCAGTTCTACCAACTCCTCAGCGAGCGAGACACCCCGCTCCTTGAGCGTTTTGGTCAGTTGAACCAGGCTATCCCCGTAGATGCCGAAGCGGGTGGTACCATTGAGATGTTGTGTCTCCTCGTCCACGCGCTGGATAATCAGATCGGTCTCACCCTCCATATCGAAGACGATCACGCTATGGTCCTCATAGATGATCTCGTAGTGGAACATCTGCGTGAAAAATTCGCGCAGGGCCTCCGGGTTGTCCGTCCAGAGCGCTACATACCCGACCGCCCTCGGTACGGAGCTGGAAGCGTGGCCGTTGGCATCGATTCTGTCCTCTTCCATTTAGAGCCCTCCAGTCACTTCTAGAACCTGACCACTCACATAGTTAGCGAGCGGCGAGGCAAGGAAAAGCACGGGGCCTGCGGCCTCCTCCGGCGTACCGGGGCGGCCCATCGGGATGAGCATCTTTGCCATCTGGCGCATATTGTCGGGGATGCCGAGGGCTATCTCCTGCTCGCCGCGCTGGGTGTGGTCGCCCGCCTCGCGGGCCTGGGTGAGGCGCGTTTCAATCATGCCGAAGGCGACGGCATTGACCTGAACATTGAATTGGCCCCACTCCTTCGCCAACGTCTTGGTCACACCAATGATACCCGCCTTGCCAGCGGCATAGTTGACCTGCCCGGCATTGCCGCGCGTGCCCGTGGTGGAGGAAACATTGATGATCTTGCGCGCGACCCGCCCCTGCTCCTGCTTGGCAGTGTCTCGGAAGAAGGGGGCGGCGGCACGGATGAGGCGGAAGGGAACGGTGAGGTGGATGGCGAGCATGGCGTCCCACTGCTCGTCACTCATCTTGTGGATGACGCCATCCCAGGTGTAGCCCGCGTTGTTCACGAGGATGTCCAGCGTGCCCCACTGCTCCAGCGCGGTGCGGAGCAGTCGGTCGGGGAACTCGGCCTGCGTGAGGTCCCCAGCCACGACGCGGGCCTCGCCGCCAAGCGACGAGATAGCGTGGGCGACCTCCTCGGCGGGGGCAGCGTCGATGTCGTTAAGCAGGACGCGCGCGCCATGCGCGGCGAAGAGGTGAGCCGTGGCGGCCCCAATGCCGCGCCCGGCCCCGGTGATGATGGCAACTTTGCCGTCAAGTAGTTTCATGGGCGGAAAGTTCCTTCAGGTCAGAGGAATCATGAGATAAGCGATAGCAGACCCACGTCCTTCCAGGCGTGGGAGGCATCCTAATACTACAACGAGAGATGGGATTTGAGTTGAGCTGATCGCCGCGAATCCTCAGAGTAGGGGTGGCTGTTGCAACCCAGCAAAGCGGATGAGCGCTACTCTGTAAATCAATGAACTCTCGTTGTAGTACTAAAGGAGGCTGCGCACTGGTGCGGCCAAGTGAAGCCTTGACAGCGCATCGGCGGTTTCTTTCTAGTGGTAGGCATAGCCATCGACTCGGTGGCGAAGGCGACAATAGCGATAACTGATGCCTTCCACGATCCCACTGGTGGTGCGGATATTAAAGCTGCCGGTGGCGCGCACCGCCACACGGCCAGTATAGGTGCCCTGCTTCTTGCCACTGGGGACGACGGCGCGCACGATGTCGCCGGTTTGGAAGCCGTGCACCACTTTGGCTTGTTTGGCACGCGTGCGTGGAAAACCATACTTGTCCATCAGACACATCTGGCGTGAGCCGTGACCAGTGGCGCGAATGTGGAGCGGGCGTAACACTCCTGCGCTCCACAGGATATGCGGGGTGCTGGCTCCGACGCAGGCGGCATCCAGCCAGTGCGTTTTGGGCAGGCCGCGTAGCGTGCGATTCCACTTCGTCCGCCCGCCGGTGCCAACTTCCACCAGCAGCCCCGTGGCCT
>JACCSL010001001.1 GCA_013812995.1 Ardenticatenales bacterium
TTCCCCATCAGGACCGATCTGCTTGGGTTGCAGTTGGGCTGCCATGCGAACTCGATCCCCTGACCCCTCGTACGACCGTGGTTTGATGCGGGGCATCCAGTCGGGGGCAATTCGCTCGTAGAGCGCATAGAGGCGATGGTCCAGCAGGATGGTTGCCAGGCTCCCGATCTTTCCCTCTCGCTCGTAGTTGAACAGGTGAGCCGCGGTGAGGCCGCTCGTTTCCTCTCCCACACCCCAGCGCGCCTCGCCCTGCTCCAGAATGGCTCCATTGTCTGAAAAAAGGATTGGGGACGAGATAATGACCTCATTTGCCAGCTCGATCCCTTTGCCCGCGCGGGCATAGCCCACCTTGCTGCCCTGCTCGATGACCAGCTTGCCGTGGGCATGGACCTCGTCCACGACGCAGGAGGGGCCAATGTGGATATCCTCTCCCTCGATGCGGCGCACATGATTGGAGCGACCGAGCTTCACATTGCCCTTCACGCGAATCGTGTTCAACTGCTTCTGCCTCGATTCGACCTCGACATTGACATCGCCCAGAATCGCGACCAACGTACATTGGGTACCAATCCGCACATCGGGGAGGGTCTGGAAGATCTCAATGGGCGGGCGCGGCTCTGCCAGGGCACGTCCCAGTTCCGCGTCCGGCACAATCTTCTCTAACTCCTGCCCGAAAATCAAGGAGCCACCCAACTCGCTGTTGTCGGGCAGATGGAATCCATTCTGGAAGGGGCGCAGGCGGCGGCAAAAAATACTGCCCTCCAGACGAATCGGGCCGCGAATGATAAGCTCCGGGGCAAGCAGGTTCGCGGCCTGTACGCCCTGGCTCACATCGATGGCGGTCAGGCTCATCACATCGCCCCGGACCACGGCATCCTGGCGCAGCCGCACCTTGCCGCGTCCGAAGATGGCCTGCTCTACCAGGGAACCCGAGCCAACCTCCAGCCCCTGGTGGGAGTAGATCATATTCGCCACACGCGTGCTGGAGGGCACGGGCGGCAAATCTTGATCGAGTTCCCGCACTGTCTGGGGCAGATGGCGAATCTCGACGGGACGAAGCTGCCGCTCCGGCTCACGAATCTGGACACGCGTGAGCGATGGGGCGGCAAACTGGCGGGAGCGGCTGGGGGCGCTCAACCGCCCAGTGTGCTCACTGGCATGGCTGATGTAATCGCGCAGCTGGTGGGCAAACTGCATCGCCGATTCGTACCGATAGTTGGGCGCGACCGAGAGCGCCTTGCAAACGAGTAGAACGAGATCCTTGGCCGCCGTGATGGGATGGTTCATAGGGAAGGGCGGCGAGTAGGGGGGCTGCGGGCTCGCCGCCGCCGGACCCAGCGGGATCTGGTTGGTGAGTAGCTCGAAGAGGACAACGCCCAGCGAGTAGATATCCGAGGCGCGGGAAAGCTTGCCCCCCTGCCGCTGCTCAGGCGAGGCATAATTGTTGGTGCCCATCGCGCGCGTCTGCCGGGTCTCTCCATCCCCGCCCATGATGCGACCGATGCCGAAGTCGGTCAGGTAGGGACGCCCCCGCTTGTCGAAGATGATATTTTCTGGTTTTATGTCAAGGTGAAGAATATCGGCCTCGTGGGCCGCCGCGAGGGCCTCCGCGAGGATGGCGACCAGCCCCAGCGCGTCCTGCGGGCGCATAGGGGGCGCGTTGGGGCCAAGTTTCTCGCGCAGGGAGCCGCCCTCCAGGTACTCCATCACGATGTAGGGCTGATTGTCGGTGATGGCCGCATCGAAGACGGTGACAATGTTGGGATGGCGCAGGTTCGCCAGAATCTGCGCCTCGTTTCCTAGCTTCGCGGCATCCTCTTCTTCCTGGGGGTGATAAACCTTGATCGCCACCTGACGGTTGAGCTTGTTGTCATGCGCCATATAGACAGAGGCAAAGCCACCCTCGCCGATCTGCTTCAGGATGTTGTACCGTTTTGGGATGTGGGTGGGAAAGGCTGATATCTCTGTCATAGTCGTTTCGACGGTGGTCGATTTCTTTCTTTGCCTGGGGATGGTTGGAAAAAAAAGTGACGATAGCCGGCCACGCCGACATCGCCACCGTTCCTCCTCAGCTGGTCGATGGAGCTAGATGCCGTCGCTACCAAGTTGGCCCTTGAGGTAGGCATTGATGAACATCTCCAGATCACCGTCCAGCACGGCCTGGGTGTTGCCTGTTTCGGCATTGGTCCGATGGTCTTTGACCATTTGGTAAGGGTGAAGCACATAGGAGCGAATCTGGTTCCCCCACTCGGCGGTCTTGTGGACGCCTGCAATCTTGGCACGCTCCTCCTCCAGCCTCTGCCGCTCTGACTCGTAGAGCCGCGACTTGAGCACCTTCATCGCCTGCTCGCGGTTCTGCATCTGGGAACGTTCGTTCTGACAGGTCACCACGATGCCACTTGGCTTGTGGATGAGCCGTACGGCTGTGGAGTTCTTCTGAACGTGCTGCCCGCCCGCGCCACTCGCGCGGTAGACTTCCATCTCGATATCGCCGGGATCGATCTCGATGGGTACCTGGTCATCCAGCACAGGCATCACATCCACGCCCGCGAAGGAGGTGTGGCGGCGGCTCTGCGAGTCGTAGGGAGAGATACGAACCAGCCGATGTGGCCCTTTCTCGCTCTTCAGGTAGCCATAGGCGTAGGGGCCGACGATCTCCAGGGTTGCACTCTTGATACCGGCCTGCTCGCCCTCCATCCGGTCCAGAACGTCCACCTTGTAGCCGTTCTGGTCGCACCAGCGCAGGTACATACGAAAGAGCATCTCGGCCCAGTCCTGGGACTCGGTGCCTCCGGCCCCCGCGAAGATGGTCAGAAGAGCGTCGCCGCTGTCGTGCTCCCCGCTGAGCGCCACCTGGAATTCCATCTTGTCGTAGGCGTTGGCGATGGCCTCTGCCTCGGCCTCCAGCTCCGCCTCCAGGGCCTTGTCCCCCTCCAGCGACGCCAGCTCGGCCAGCTCCAGTGCCTCACCAACCCGTTTTTGTAAGTTGCGCCAGGGTTCCACCTGCTGCCGCAACGTTGTCGTGCGCCGCATGACCTTCTGGGCATGATCATTGTCGTCCCAGAAGCCCGGTGACACGGACTCTTGCTCCAGGGAATCAAGTTCTAACTCTTTGCCTGGAACGTCAAAGTCGCACCAGGAGTGCCTCGATGCTCTGCATCGTCCCATTGAGCTGCTCAATAATGTCTTGCATCGTCTAACGCCTCATTAATTTTCTGGTAATTTTAGTCGATGAAACAAAAAACGTGAAACATAGGGGTGGCTTTTCTCCCTATCCCCCTACATTTCACGTTAAATTTGCGAACGTCGCTACTCGACTTGGGGCAAGACAACGGTGAAGGTAGAGCCGCGATTCAGCTCGCTGTCCAGGGTGATCGTGCCCTCGTGCATCTCGATGAACTCGCGTGTGAGGGTCAGGCCAAGCCCGGTACCCTCCCCCGAGCGGCTGGCGGAGGAATCGACCTGGCGGAAACGCTCGAAGATCATCTCGTGATCCTCGAGCGCGATGCCGATGCCTGTGTCAATGACCTCTATTTTGAGAATCGTACTGGAGGGCCGACCTAGAATGCAGGTCACGCTGCCTCCCTCGGGGGTGAATTTGATGGCGTTCGACACCAGGTTGTGGATGATCTGCTTGAAGCGCAGCCGATCCGCGATGACGCTCTCGATGTTACCCTCTACCTGGAAGGAGAAATAGAGCCCCTTGCTCTCTGCCATCGGCTCCAGCATGATGCGTAGTTCCTCCAGTACCTCGGTCAGGGTGAAGCGCTGGCGATGAATGGAGAGCCGTCCGGACTCGATCTTCGAGAGATCCAGGATGTCCTGCACCAGATCGTAGAGATGGCGGGCGCTACGCACAATATTCGAGACGTAGCGCTTCTGATGAGGGTTCAACTCCCCAAAGAGTTCATCCTCCAGCACCTCGCCGTGCCCGATGATGATGTTAAGCGGGGTACGAAGCTCGTGGCTGACCGTAGAGACGAACTCACTCTTCATACGGTCCAGCGCGCGCAGCTCCTCGTTGGCCTCCTGGAGCTCCGAGATGCGAGTCTCGAGCTCGGTGACGAGCTTCTCCTGGTTCTTCTTGACGTACTCCAGCTCGGTATCGCGCTCCAGTTCCTCGGTCGCAGTGCTGGGGCTCCTGAGGAACTCCTCTACGCGCTCGATGAGAACATCAATATCGATGGGCTTCTGGAGGTAGCCATCACAACCTGCCGCCAGGGTTCGCTCCCGATCTCCCTGGAGCACATTGGCCGTGAGCGCCACTACGGGAACCTTCTGGAGCTTCTCAATCGATTTGATGCGGGTGGCGGCGGCATACCCATCCAT
>JACCSL010001021.1 GCA_013812995.1 Ardenticatenales bacterium
TTGACCGTCACCGCCACCTGCCGCCAACAGCAGCGCCCGCTCCTCCCCTTCTTATCCGACTCCCTCGCCGCTCACTGGGCAGGACAGCAGGCCCCCTCCCTTTTTCCTACCCCCTGAACTATTACCAGGTGGCGGTGAGGGAGGAGCCATTGGCGACGTAGGTCTGGAGGCCCTGGATGAATGCCTGAATCCCGCATAGCTTTTCCAGCGCATCCGGGGCCGTCACAGGGATGAAGTACACGCCCAGACGCGGATTGCCCATCAGCCCGAAGAGATCGGCCAGGTAGTCGCGCAGACCCGCGCGCAGGGCATTCTCGTCTACGATCTCGGCACAGAAGGCCGCAAAATCGGCCTGAACCTGCCCGATGACGGGGGCCAGGACCGCACGCGGGAACGCACGGATGGGAAACTGCTCGACCTGAATGACGCCCCCTTTAAGCGTGAAGCGGGCGACTGTGGTTTCCCGCCGTTGCTCGGCGACATCGCCCGCCGGGGGCACAATGATTTCCCCTACCAGGTGGCGGGTGGGGCAGATTTCCTTGCCCTGGCCGCGCTGGATCGTTGCCAGCCGCAGCCGCAACGTGGGGCGTGTGCCAAAGCGTGCTTTGATCTCCTCGGCAACCTCTTCCGGGCAGGTGACAACCATCCCCTGCGCACCCCCCGTCGCCTCGGTGGTGGCGCGCTCGAAGGCCGGCTTGACTGAGCGGGCCTCGGGAAGGTAGCTCGTTGGATAGCCGGTGGTGGTCGCCAGCTCGTGCAGCGCGGCGACGGGCACACGCATCTTGGGCAAGGAGGCCGAGAGGATGTAGCCCAGCAGCGGCATCTCGCTCGCGGGGGGAGTTAGGGTGCTAGGTGTGGTTGGGGTGATGGGGTGTGGCATGGAAGCCCTCCTTAGAACGCGCGTCTACCTCCTTCCAGAGTAGGCAACGAATGCGACAATCGGCGCAAGGCTGCTTTTTCCTGAGCGTCCGTCTACTTTGCGTACTGAACCGCGTTATAATTATTAGTAGGGGATTGTTGCGATTCGTGCGGCAATCCGTCCTCTTTATCCCGGCGGTGCTCCGCGTAGTCCCGCGCTCAGACAGGAGACAAGTCGATGCTTGAGTCGCTGTCATTCCAGACGCCGTTTGATCTTCGTCGCGCCCTACCTGTGCCGCACCCGTGGATGGTGGGCTGGGGGGTGCATCTGGCCCTACTACTGGCCCAGGGCTTACCGAAGACTCCCGTTGGGCTGGGTTGGGGAATTATGAGTGTTGTGGCACTGCTCCTCGTAGCGGTGGTGGCGGGTCAAAGCCTCGCGACCGCCACCGCCGCCGCTCAAGTGACCGCGCCCGTCGTCGCCGCGCTCATGGCGGCCCTGGAGGCGCGCGATGTCCAGACCGCCGCGCACAGTCGGTATCTCGCGCTCTGTGCGCCTTTCGTTGGGCGTGCGTTGGGGATGGGGGTGCAGGAACTGGAGGAACTGCGCCTGGGGGCACTCCTGCACGATATTGGAAAGCTGGGGATCCCCGAGGCAGTGCTATTCAAACCGGGGAAGCTGAATGAGGAAGAGATGGGCATCATGCACCTGCACCCGCTCATCGGGGAGCGCCTGCTTCCCGACTTGCCCAGCTTTGCCCCGATCCGGCAGATTGTGCTGGCCCACCACGAACGCTGGGACGGACGCGGGTATCCGAATGGGGTAGCGGGGGCAGAGATTCCCCGTGCGGCACGGGTCGTGGCGTTGCTCGATGCCGTCAATGCCCTGGAGTCCTGGCGTCCGTATCGCCGCGCCTGGACACGCGCCCAGGTGCTCACCTATGTGGAGGCCGAGTCAGGCAAGCAGTTTGATCCCGAGGTCGTAGCCGCCTTCCTGCGCGTTCAAGACCAGTTACCCAAAATGGGGCGCGCGGCACGCGGCTAGCGCGTTGCGCGCGGGCGGGGCAAACATGAAAAGCGCGCGCCCTTCCGGGGCACGCGCTTCAACTCTCTGAGCCTACCACGGCTCAATATATTTCACTATCCTGTTCCTCATTTTATTCAGATGAGGACGCCTTGCAAATTTCAGCGTCTGCACATGGCCTCTATTCATTACCCCCGTTGGCGCGTCCCACGCGGCTGCACGACCAGGCTTGCCAGCCCTCATCTGGGTACCTCCCCTACCTCCTCGTTGATGCCGCCAGGGCTGCCATGTACGGCAAGCAGCCCTCGACCATAACCGTTCCTACGGGTGCCGCGCCTCAGATGAAGCGCAGCGGTGGCGGTTGCAACGGGGCTAGTGCTGCCTATCTGCGCTGGTTTAGCCATCTGCACGCAAAAAGGGCTATTTTCTGTCCCAAAAAATAGCGCATTTCCGATTTTCTGGACCAGAAATTCAGAGGCCCTTTTTGACCCCCTCTGACTC
>JACCSL010001024.1 GCA_013812995.1 Ardenticatenales bacterium
ACTTGCTACGCTCCGAACCCTCATCGCTGAGTTTCCGAGCGCGCTCGTTGCCTATTCCGGCGGCGTGGACTCCGCGCTCGTCATGGCCGTGGCCCACGAGGTGCTGGGCGAGCGAGCCCTGGCCTGCATCGGGGTCTCGCCGAGCTATCCGCTGCGCGAGCAGCGCGCCGCCATCGAGCTGGCCGAGCAGATCGGTGCACCCTATCGCGTGGTGCAGCCCAACGAGATCGAAAACCCGGACTACGCAGCGAACCCGAACAACCGCTGCTATTTCTGCAAGAGCGAGCTGCACGACGAGTTGCAGGCACTGGCCCGCGCCGAGGGCTTCGCGGTGATTCTCGATGGTACGAACGCGGACGATGTGGCACAGGAGGGAGCCTTTCGCCCTGGCATCGCGGCCGCGCGGGAACACGGTGTGCGCTCGCCTCTACTGGAAGCGGGGATCAGTAAGGCGGAGGTACGCGAGATCGCGCTTGCTCTCAACCTGCCCGTCTGGGACAAGCCCGCGATGGCCTGTATGTCCAGCCGGGTTCCGCATGGGACGGCTATCACTCGCGAGCTTCTGGCACAGATCGAGGCGGCGGAAGATTTTCTCCATGAGCTGGGGCTGCGGCAGTTCCGCGTGCGGCATCATGGCGAGGTCGCGCGCATTGAGGTGGCAGCGGAGGCATTTCCGCTCATTCTTGAGCATCGAGAGGTCATCCACGCGCACTTTACCCGCATCGGCTACACCTTCGTCTCGCTCGACCTAGCGGGCTTCCGCAGCGGCTCCATGAACGCGACCCGCCAGCCCGCCGCGCTCGTGGCGCTCGACAGCATCGATATTCATTGAGGTTCCATGCTCGCCTACCTTGATACGCCCTCGGGCATCTCCGGCGATATGTTTCTTGGCTGTCTCGTGGACGCAGGCTGGCCCATCGAGGCACTACGCGAGACGATTCACCATCTGAACTGGCCGGCTGACTTCGACCACGCCTCCTGGTCGGTGGCGGCGCTCCCCGTGATGAAGGGGCCGCTGCGCGCCACGCAGGTGCTCGTCCAGGCGAGTGAGGTGGGCCAGCCCCATCGCCATCTCAGCGACATTCGCACCCTGCTGGAGGGAAGTCAGCTAGCTGAGCCAGTTCTACAGGATACAATCGCGGTTTTCGAGCGGCTGGCGCAGGCCGAGGGTACGGTGCACGGGCAGCCGCCAGAGAAAATTCACTTTCACGAGGTGGGCGCGCTGGATTCCATCATTGATATCGTCGGAGTTTGCGCGGGGATTCATGCGCTGGGTATCACAAAGCTTCACGCGGGCGCGCTCCCGCTAGGGCCGGGGTTTACCCAGAGCCAGCACGGTCAGCTTCCCCTGCCCGCTCCGGCCACTTTGGAACTCCTTGCTCAGGCCCAGGCCCCCATCAAGGCCGCGCCCGGCCCAGGCGAACTGGTCACGCCCACGGGGGCGGCCCTAGTGACTCACTTTGTGGCCGGGCGCTGGCGGCAGCCAGAGATGCGATTGCAGCGGGTCGCGCTGGGAGGTGGGCAGAAGGACTTTGCCTGGCCCAACGTGGCACGGCTCTGGCTCGGGGAGGACATGCACGCGCCGCGGGAGGGCTCTCACGCGGCACGCATGTCCCTGCTGGAAAGCAACATCGACGACATGAACCCGGAATTCTACGCGGCGGTGGCCGAGCGGCTCTTTGCCCACGGCGCGCGCGATGTCTGGCTCACCCCGCTCCAGATGAAAAAGAATCGCCCGGGCGTGATGCTCTCCGTGCTGGCAATGCAGGAAGACGAGACGGACCTGGCGCGGCTGTTGCTGAGCGAGACCACCACTCTCGGAATGCGCGTCTACCATGTGGGGCGCTATGAGGCGGCGCGCCGGATGGAGCAGGTAGACTCCCCTTATGGCCCCATTCCCGTTAAACTCAAGCTGCTGGATGGCGTGATTATCGGCGCGGTGCCGGAGTACGATGCCTGCCAGGCCGCCGCGCTGCATCACGATGTTGCAACACGCCTCGTCTACGAGGCCGCGTCCGCCCTGGCCTGGCAACGCTTTCTGGCCCCGCCAGCCACGAAGGAACAGGAAACATGAGTGAGATATCTGTGGCCCTGGTCACAACACTGTACGATCCCGAGAGCCGGATGGCACAGATGGCCGAGCCACTCGCGGAAAGATGGCTCAAACACTTTGCAGAGGTGCTGATCTTCACCTCTCCTGAAGGGAAGGGGCGCACTGGGGCAAGACTCGCTGAGCAGGGTCTGAGGGTCGTGGAGGATACAGGAAAGCAGGGTGTGGAGCAGATGGGCCGGATCCGGCTGCGCGCGTTGGAGGCCGCGGCGGCCAACCACTATTCCCATTACCTGCTCATCGACTTTGACCGCTTGATTCACTGGGAGAGCCATCATCCTGCCGAGCTTCGCCGGGTCCAGAGTGCCATGCCTAACTACGATCTTCTCGTACTCGGACGCACGCCGCGTGCCTTCCAGACCCATCCAAGAATCCAACAGGAGACGGAGCGGCTTGCCAATGAGGCATTCGCGGCGTTCTTTGGCGCGCCGCTGGATGTGACAGGCGGGGGGCGGGCGCTCTCGGCGCGGGCGATCAGCACCATCCGCGCCTATAGCCGCTGTGAGGGAATGGGAGTCGATGGGGAGTGGCCGGTGCTCTGCCACCGCCTGGGTCTGCATGTGGGCTACATCCTGGCAGAGGGGCTGGAGTACGAGACGGCAGACCGCTATCAAGAGGAGATATCCACCTTGGGGTATGAAAAGTGGCTTGAGCGCCATGTGAACACACCGGCCACCTGGGAGCAGCGCCTCCGTTTTGCCCACCAGATTGTCGCTGCCACGCGCGACGCGAAGGAGCGACAGCTATGACGCTCGCTATCCGCCCCCTGCTGCCCGGTGAGCAAAAACGATTCCTGGCGCGGATCGTCGAGACCTCGTGGCAGGATTTGTCGCCGCTCCAGCGC
>JACCSL010001061.1 GCA_013812995.1 Ardenticatenales bacterium
GGGCAATGTAGAAACCTCGCAGCGCGTCGTGGATGTCGTGTTCAAGGCGCTGGCGCTGGCGCTCCCCGAGCAGGTCGCCGCTGCCGGGCAGGGCACCATGAACAATCTCACGATTGGCGGCATGGATACGAGGCAGGAACCCCCGCTTCCCTTCGCCTACTACGAGACGATTGGGGGCGGGATGGGAGCGCACCCGGCAGGCGATGGGCTCTCCGGGACGCATGTTCACATGAGCAACACGCTGAACACGCCCATCGAGACGCTCGAGCGCGTCTATCCGTTCCGACTGCGGCGCTACGCCCTGCGGGAGGGCAGCGGGGGGCTGGGGAAATACAACGGGGGTGAGGGCGTGGTGCGGGAGTATGAGTTCCTCGTTCCCTGCACCGTCACGATGTTGAGCGAGCGGCGGGAGCGCGGCCCGTATGGCCTGGCAGGGGGGCAGCCAGGGCAGCCAGGGCGCAATGCCCTGATAAACAAAGACGGCAGCGAGGAAATGCTGCCGTCCAAATTCAGCCGTACGTTCCTGCTCGGCGAGCGTCTCCGCATCGAGACGCCGGGTGGCGGCGGCTGGGGTGAGCCCGAAGAAACAGCTCGCCCCATTTTTTGATCAGAGCACCTTCGTAATCGTCAGCTTCCCACCCAGAGCCTCGTTGGCCTCCTCGATGGCGGGCTGACCGCCCAGCACGGCCAGCACCGCCGCGTCCTTGATCTTATCAAGCTCGTCGGCGAAGGCGCGGAAATCGGCGGTGCTGGTACTCAGAACCTCCTCGCGCAGCTTCTGGCGCGACTCGTCGCTCTCCCTCGCCAGGTAGCGATCCAGAGACACATAGCCCTTGGCGTCCGGCAGCATGTACATGTCTAGATCCCCGATGGTGCCGATGATGCCCTTGCTCAGTTCCTCCTCGGAGAGTTCCAGCCGCCGCAGGAAGTCACCCGTGAGATCATAGATCTCCAGGGTGTCCAGCAGGTTGGGGTCGCGGTATGAGAGATAGGAAAAGATGCCCGAGCGAGGCTCCAACAGCCCGAAGGCTCCGTACGCACCGCCCTGGACCCGGACGCGCTCCCAGAGCCAACCTGTGCGCAGGTAGCGCGAGATCACCAGCGAGGAGCCATCGAACTGGTAGCCGAGGTCGTAGAGGTTGGCGGCCTTACCCACATAGTTCACCTGGGCCGGAATGGTCAATCCCTCGGCGCGTGCCACGGTCGTCGTCTGCCAGCTCGCCAGCTCGACGGTGGCCTCTGGCAAGCCGGAAAGGAAGTGCTCCAGCTGGGGCCGCATCTCCTGCCAGCCCTGTGCATCCAGCGTGACATTGCCAAGCATGGCGCGACGATTGACCAGCCGCGTGCGAATCTCCTCCAGCGTGGCGAGGATGCTGGGCCAATCGCTCTCGACGCGCTCGGCGAGCTGGCGCAGGAAGAACAGCTGCTCGATGTTCTCCATCTGCTCGTAGGCCCAGTCCGCCTCGTTGAAGTGGGCGCGCATCCGCCGGTTGATGACCCGATGGCCTGATGGAATCAGACTAGCCTCGTACCTGGCTTTTTCCACGAGCACCATCTGCCGGAAGCGCTCGCGGTTGTCCAGCCGCACCGTGAGCAGAAGATCGCGCAGGATAGAAAGCAGCTCACCCACCTGGGAGAGCATGGCCTTGCCGCGCAGAAAGAGCCACGTCTCGCCCCGGCGACTGCCCCGGACGGGGGTAATCAGGGTGGTGGGGCGAATGCCGCCCGTGGTACGGTCGATCCGCTGCGACAGTTTTACAAAATCCTCGCTCTCCGTGCCCAACTCCAGCAGTGCCCGCCCGAAGAGCGGTACATAGGGCAGCAGCGTCTGCGGAAGCAGGTGTAGGTTCATCCCCAGGTCCAGGTAGGCGATGCCGTTGGTGAACAGGTCATGGTAGAGGAAGGTCGTGCCTGCGATCTCTTCCACCTCACAGGGGATGAGCTTGTTCTCGCGCTCCAGGTCGGCCAACGTAAGCGAGGGGATGCAGGCCAGTGCTTCCGGCGCATCGGGTGTTTCCTGTGCGGCCTTGAGTGCCTGCGCCTCCTCCATCACGCGCTGGAGAGCCGACTCATCCATCGTTTCCTGGACCGCATCCAGCCGCGCGCGTTCCTCTGCCTCCAGCGTCTCGTTCAGCGCCGCGTCCGGCTCCAGAATGACCGTGGTGCGATGGAGATTCTCCAGCAAATGCTCGCGAATCAGCGTCTCAAAAAGAGCCTCACCCGCCGCGAGCCGTGCCTTGATTCGCCCCAGCGGTCCCTCGAAGGCCAGGGGCGCGAAGGGGTCGCCATCGTGCAGCCAGGTGGTCAGCGAGCGCAGCATCAGCAGAAGGCCGCGCGGGTAGCTGCCACTGTTGTTCTCTCGGAAATTGAACTCGGTAGCATTGAGCCCGGCCTCGATGGTCTCGCGCTCGATGCCCTGCTCGGCCAACTGGCGCAGCGTCTCCTCAATGAGCGTTTCGATGCGCTCGACGTCCTCCAGCTTGATGCCCTTGAGTCCTACCGTGAAGTACATCTGGCGAAACTCGCCAGCCACGCCGCTGCTGGTCAGATCCTCGCCCAGCCGCGACTCGATGAGCGCCTTGCGGAGCGGCGAGGCGGCCTTGCCGACCAGGATGTAATCGAGGATATGCAGAGCCATCACATGCTCGGGGTCGCTCCCTTCCGTCAGCAGCCAGTTGACCGCCACGATACCCTTCTTCTCGCCCGCCTCATCGGAGCTGACGGGGTAGGGCTGGACGATACGCTTGGGTGCATCAAAGCGAGGCTGAAGCGCCACCGCCGACTCGACCTCCAATCGCTCGAACTCATCAAGGTACTCAGCCATGCGCCGCAGCCGCTCCTCGGGCTCGTCGTCACCATAGAAGAAGAGTCGCGCGTTCGAGGGATGGTAGTAGCGCTCGTGAAACGCCTTGAACTGCTCGAAGGTCAGGTCAGGGATGGCCGTCGGGTCGCCGCCGGAATCTACCCCGTAGGTGTTGTCGGGAAAGAGCGACTGCTGGACTGCCTTGCCCACCCGCGCCTCGGGTGAGGCGTAGGCTCCCTTCATCTCATTGAAGACCACGCCCTTGTAGCTCAGCGACTCGCTGCCACTCTCTACCTCGTAATGCCAGCCCTCCTGCTGGAGCACCTGCGGCGTCAGACGCGGGTAGAAGACGGCATCCAGGTAGACATCCATCAGGTTATAGAAATCTTGCAGGTTCTGGCTGGCGATGGGATAGCAGGTCTTGTCGGGATAGGTGAAGGCATTCAGGAAAGTGTTCAGCGAGCCCTTGATGAGTTCAACGAAGGGCTCCTTGACAGGATACTTGCGCGACCCGCAGAGAACGGAATGCTCCAGAATGTGGGGCAACCCGGTGGAGTCCGTGGGTGGGGTGCGGAAGGTGACTG
>JACCSL010001067.1 GCA_013812995.1 Ardenticatenales bacterium
CTTTGGGCGTTTTGCCGCCGAGAGTGTTCGACGCCTGGGTGATCTGGTTTCCTGGTGGGCCACCATCAACGAGCCAATGATCCTGGTCTACTTTGCCTATGCCGGACGACGCTGGCCGCCAGGGTTGGGGTCGATGGGCGCAGGATTCCAGGCGGCGGCCAACCTGCTGCGCGCCCACCACGCCGGCTATGTGGCAGCCAAGAAGGTTGCGCCGGAAACGCAACTGGGGATTGTGCTCAACATGCCCACCTTTGACCCGGCAAGCTCCACTCGGCTGGACCGACTGGTGGCACGGGGGCAGGATTGGGTAATGAGCGAGTTGATTTTGCGCGCTTTGGACCGTGGCAAACTCTCGCTGCCCCTCATGGCGCGGGCTGAGCCATTGCCAGGCGGACCCCACGCCGTGGACTGGTATGGGCTGAACTACTACGGGCGTAATCGGGTCAAGTTTGACGCCACACGGCCTGGCGACCTCTTTGGTAAACATATCGAGGACGCTGTTCACACGGATGCCCAATCGTGGGGCGAAATCTATCCAGCGGGTCTCACCAGGGGGCTGCTCCGGCTGGCATCGCGCAAGAAACCGCTCTTCGTTACGGAAAACGGCATCTTCGACAATCACGATCTCCTGCGCCCCGCCTATTTGCTGCTTCATCTCCGCGCCATGCATGAGGCCATGCAACAGGGCGCAGAGGTGCGGGGCTATTTTCACTGGTCGCTGGTGGACAATTTCGAGTGGGCGGAGGGGTGGCGCACCCACTTTGGCCTGATTGCAGTCAACCCGGTGACTCAGGAACGGCGTCCCCGTCACTCCGCCAGCGTGTATGAGCAGGTTATCCGCGAGGGTGCAATCTCCCCGGCCCTGTGGCAGGCAGAGGTGGAAAAGAGCCCACTGACGCGCACAGCAAGGGGCTTGTTCAGGAGTCCATCTTGAGGGTACAATAGGACAGTACCCGCCCCTTCCGCAATGATAAAACATGGAACAATTTGTGAACTGCTCTGCCTGCAAAGAACCCCTGGTTGAATCGGCTCGCTTCTGCCATCACTGTGGCGAGCCGGTGGACCGTCATCGCTCCATGAATACCAGTGCCGAGCGCCGCCAGGTCACGGTCCTCTTCGCCGATCTGGCGGGCTTTACCGCGTTCTCCGCCAAGCATGACCCGGAGGAAGTCGCCACCCTCATCGAGGCCAGCATGGATGCCCTCACCCAGATCATTGATCGCTATGGGGGCGTCGTGGACAAGTATCTGGGCGATGGGGTCATGGCGCTCTTCGGCGCGCCTACGGCACACGAGGATGACCCGCAGCGTGCCCTCTATGCCGCTTTGGATATGCCCGACGCACTCTATCAGGCGTGCGAGCGGGTAGGTCTGCCAGAGCCCTTCGAGCTGCACATCGGGGTGAGCACAGGACTGGTCATCGCCGGGAACTTCGGCGGGCGTGGCTACCGGACCTATACCGTCATCGGCGATACCGCCAACCTGGCCTCTCGCCTCTCCGATCAGGCACAGACAGGCGAGGCGCTGATCTCGCCCAGCACCTGGCTTCTGGCGCAGGACGATTTTATCTTCGAGGCCCTCCCCGCTGTGTATCTCAAGGGCATCGCGGAGGAGATTATCCCCTACCGCCTCAAGGGACGGAGCGAGCAGTTGGAGTCAGACGCCGCCCCGCGCCGCCTGCAACAGGCCCCGCTGATTGGGCGTGATGAGCAACTGGAAATTCTTCAAGAAGCCATGCGCAACGTGGTGACGGGTCAGGGCGGGTGTATGGCCGTCGTCAGTGAGGCCGGGCTGGGGAAGAGTCGGCTGGTGGATGAGGTGCGCCGCAGTATGCCAGGCGACCTGCACTGGCTCCGCGCGCAGGCTGTTTCCTATCGCCAGGGCGTGCCGGGCTCGTTCTTCCGCCAGATTCTGGGTGCCTGGATGGGCATGGGCGATGAGGACGACGAGCGTACCCTCTCCGACCGCCTTCTGCTTCAGGCGCGGCGCGGCAATGCCCGCGATCTCCTCGGCGTGGTCACCATGTTGAGCCTCCTGGCGCTGCCCGTGCCGCCAGAGCAGGCCGCGATGCTGACGGGCATGGGCATCGAAACGGTGCGCCAGCAGGGGCTTCTCGCGGCACGACAGTGGCTGGCCCGCCGCGTGGCCATCGTGCCAACCGTCCTGGTGCTGGACGATTTCCAGTGGATCGATGAGCTCTCGCAGGAGATTCTCACCACGATGCTTGCCCTGACGGAGAGCGAGCAACTTCTCGTGATCATCCTGAGCCGCCCGCCCCTGGCCGAGTGGGCCGCCGCCAGTCTCTCAGCCCCGGTCATTGAGGTGAAACCGCTGGAAAGCGGGAGCATTGTGGGCATGGTGCAACACCTGCTGGGCGGTCCGCTGCTCTCCCCGGCGCTGCTTAAGACAATGGTTGAGCGCGCGGAGGGAAATCCATTCTTTGTTGAAGAAATGACTTCCTCCCTCGTGGAGCAGGGACTTCTGGTAAAAACGGAGAGCGGATGGCGCTCCTCCAACGATGACCCGATTGCACTCACCATCCCTACCACGCTCCAGGGCCTACTCCAGGCCCGTATCGATAATCTGCCGCTCGCGGGACGCCAACTGCTCCAGTTGGCCTCCATGCTGGGCCGCTCCTTCAGCCGCCCGCTCATGCGAGCAGTGGCGGAGCGGGAAGGGGTCTGGCAGGAGAAGGCACTAGAGGGGCTGCTGGAGGGTGGATTGCTCCAGGTCAAGGGAGAAAATATCCTCTTTGCCCATAACCTCTCCCAGGAGACCGCGTACCGCTCCATGCTTCTGCGGGACCGCCGCGAGCGCCACCGCCTGATTGGGGAACTGATCGAGACGCAGATCGAGGAACCTCTGGATGATCGTCTCCCGCGTCTGGCGGGGCACTTTGCTGGGAGCGATGCACAGGACAAGGGCCTGCGCTATACCCTTCTGGCCGCGGAGCGTGCCATTCGCCTGCTCGCGAATGAGGAGGCGGTGCGGCTCTATCAGCAGGCACTGCGCCTGTGGGATGCCGTCCAGCCCGAGGAGCCCCTACGCGGCCAGATCGAGGAGCGGCTGGGCGATGCCCTCGCCGCCGTGGGTCGGCTCAACCAGGCCATCGAGGTGTGGAAGCGAATTCCGTTAGGCGACTATGACGCGGCGTTTGCCTCCCGTATCCTGCGCAAGTTGGGAGAGGGATATACCGCCAGTGGGCAGCACGATGAGGCCAAGAAAACTTTTGGTGATGGTCTGACGCGGCTGATTGGCAACGCGACCGTCGAAGAAGCCTGGCTCTGGTCGGGGCTGGCGCGGCTGCTCTTCCGGCTGGGAGACAACAAGGCGGCCATCACGGGCGCGGCCCGAACCCTCGTCCTGGCGCGCCGCTACGACATTCCGGAAGTCATGGCGCATACCTACAACACGATTGGCTGTGCCTATGCACGCTCCGGGCAACTGCAAAAAGGGATTTCTGCCCTGGAGCGCAGCCTGAAACTGGCCCAGAGCCATATTCTGCACGCCGTGGCCTGCCGGGCCTACACCAACCTGGGGATGCTGGTCAGCCAGGTGGACCCGGACCGCGCGCGTGTGATTTGCGAGGAAGGGCTAGAGT
>JACCSL010000434.1 GCA_013812995.1 Ardenticatenales bacterium
TCAACACCTCGTCCACCTCGCCAAAGAGATGAACAGTGGTCAGAATGATCCGGCGGCTGTCCTGCTGCAAAATTTGTTTGAGTTCCTGCCGGGTTTGCGCGCGGAAGGTATTTGGAACATCGGCAGCGTCGAAGGTGGCCCCCATCTGGCTGCGCAGGTCACTCCGATCCACAACAATTAACACGGTGGGATTGCGGAGTGCCTCCTCCGCCTTGAGAAGCTGGGCGGCAAAGAGCATCAGCAGTGATTTGCCTGACCCCTGAAAGTGCCAGATGAGACCGCGCTTGCTGCGCCCTTCTTTGACTCGTGCCACGACCTGCCGAGCGGCTTCATATTGGGGGTAACGGGCCAGCACCTTGATCTTGCGGCCACTGCCATCGGCGCTGTAGAGGGTAAAGGCACCCAGCAGATCAAGGAGGAGCGCAGGGCTCAACATACGCTGGACCGCCTTCAGCACCTCTTCCAGCGAGGGCGGCGCGGGGCTACGCTCCTCGGTGTCACCCCAGGGAGCCCAGCCTCGGAACTCCGCGTTGACCGCTGCATAGCGATACTCATGGCCCTCCGTGGCAAAGCAGAGGACGTTGGGAACGAAGAGCGCCGGGATGGTGGGCCAGTAGTCGTCCTGGAAGTCCCGAGCGCCGTCGGCCCAGGTGATGGCGGGTCGCGCCGGGTGTTTGACCTCGCCGATGACCAGCGGGAGCCCATTGATGAGCAGCACCAGGTCCATGCGCCGCTCCACGCCCGGCACGGGGTGATAGGTGTACTGCTGGGTGATGATGTACTGATTATGGGATAGCGTTCTAAAGTCGAGGAGCCGCACGGGGAGATGCTGCCCGTTGGGGCCAAAGGGCATGCTCTGTTCCCCACGCAGCCAGCGCGCAAACTCCTCGTTGGCCCGTACCAGGCCCGTGCTGGCGGCATTGTGCAGGATGCCGCGCAGGCGGTGGATCACCTCGTCGGCGCGGTCGGGGGCGGCGGCAATCTCGGGGTTGAGGCGCAGGAGGGCGGCGCGCAGCTGCGGCTCGACCATGACATCCCGCTCGGTGCGGGGCAGCGCAGTGGCCGGGATGAACTCCCACTGCCCGCCGTAGGTGGCAGGCTGCTCGCGGAGGCCGGGCAGTGTGGCGCGCCCGGTCAGCACGTCGCGGATGGCGTCTTCGACGGTATTGGCCTCGGTGAAGTTCGACATAGGGCTCACCTGATTTCTTGCCTATTGCTTAGTTCGTTTCTGACCGATATAAGCGATATATAGGGGCTCGTCTTTTTTGATGGGGTAGCTGAAGTGGATACGAAAATAGCGGTGGTTGATCTTTCCATGCCAATAACAGGGCACTTTCTCGCCATTCTCCAGCCTGAACATCATTCGTTTGCTGAAGGCCGGGTCATTCTTCTCTGTCTCTGAGGCATCTGTGAAATGAGGTTTACCACCGCCAAAGTGTTTTTTGACCAGGGCGTTGCCCTCTTCGGTACGCTGCCCCTTTTCGTCAAAGCATTCCTTGAGACGACTCAGCACCGCCAGTCGCTCCCGCACAGTGTTCGCAATCGTTATATTGAAAGGTTCTCCTTCAAGGTGACTAAGCAAGTTAGAGGCAAAATCGAGGTTGGGAAAGCGTATTTTCAGCTGCTCTATCATCTGTGTCCAGGTAGCGGGCTCAGGCAGAAGGTTTTGGAAATACTGCTCCAGTATTCCCCGTTCCCAAAAATTCTGTAGGTCGATGGGTGTCTTATCGTCATCGCTGAGGCAAAACAAGAGTTTCAGGGGGGTATGACAGAACTTCGATGCCTTGAAGCTAAATGTGGCAACCTCCATATCAATCATTTGCCGCGCGGCGGCTTCCCCCAACGAGCGGTTGGTCACACGTTTGTTCCTATACTCAAAACGATCATCGGCTGTATGGAGACGCTCATCGTCCACGAACGGGCCGTATTTGCTAATCCATCCCATTACCTGGCTAAGAAGCTGCTTATTTCCGTAAGTCTGGAGCGCCTGACGAAAGGAGGTTCCATCTTGCAGCACCCTGCGCTTGTGGATATTTCGAAGGCAATAGAGACGATGGTTGGCGGTTTGGCAAATTTTTTGGACGAGCAACACCTCTTTGAGAGCACTCGCAAAAGCCTCGTTGGAATCAAATTGCTTATGTAGTGACATTTCATTCACAAAAACTTCCATGAATCCCCCTACCAGCCAATGAGCGACGAGTTATCTTTATCGAATTGGTCGAAGAAGCCCTCCGGCCAGTGATCTAGGTTGCCCTGCGAGTCGATCAGGGGCGAGGTGACCTGCGCCCGTCGCTCGTCGCCGCGTGGGACGAAGAAGTGAATGACGACCTGCTCGGTGGGGGAGAGAGCGTCTTCCTTGATTGCCAGCCGCACGCCGTTGAGCACATGGTCGCTGTGTGTTTCCAGGATGACCTGCGCGCCCGCCGCCGCCGCGCGCGCCAGGAAACGCCCCATCATCGATTGGCCCGCCGGGTGCAGGTGCGATTCGGGGTTCTCAATCAAAAGTAGATCGCCCTCGCGCGCGCCCAGGCAGGCGACGAGGATGGGCAGGACATGTGTCAGGCCAAAGCCGACGTTCTGGGGGCGGTGGACATCGCCCTGGGTTCCCATCTGCAAGATCGTTGCGTTGGCCTCGCGCAGCAGATTCACGCGCACCTGCGCGCCGGGAAAGAATCGTCTCATCCACGCGTTGACCTGCTGCGGCAGGCGCGGCGGTTCTTCCTTCAGCGCGAGGCCGGGCAGGGCGGGTCGGTCGGCGTAGGCGCTGAGGAACCAGGGGGCGTATTCGCCGCGCACCCCGACGTTGATCTGCTCGCCAGGAATGGCCGTGGGGTAGGTGTCGCGTGGCCCGATGCGATCCGCCGAGATGTAGGTCAGCCGCTCCAGGCTCTCAGAGAGCTGTTGGCCGATAGGTCTGTTACTCCGGACGCCTTCCGGGAGAAGCTTCAGCAGTCCCCGTTGACGCACCCGAAATACCTCTGCCTCGTTCTGATCTGCCTCCTGGACCATGACGGACTCGATGGGAATCGCTAGGTCGCTGTGGCGATCATCGCTCTGCATCGTCCAGCCATAGCGATGCGCGCCCAGCCATTCCAGTTCGATGCGGAAGCTGTCCCGGCCACTGACATTGTCGATAACCTCGCTGGCGGTGCCGAGGTTGATAGTTGGGCCATTGAGCAGCAGCCGCGTGCTGTGCTCGTTGGTGGCGATGGTCTGGTGCAGGATCGAGAGCGCCTGGAGCACCGTCGATTTGCCGGAGGCGTTCAGCCCTGACAGGATGGTGAGTGGGGCCAGCGGCAGGCGGAGCTTTGAAAAACACTTAAACGATTCAAGCGTCAATTCGGTCAGCATCAGGGAACCTCCGGGTGAATGCTTCATCTACGAGTTGAAAGCGGTCACGCACGCGGCGCAGGTCGTTGGTGGAGAGGGAGATGGAATCAGCAAAGGTCTGATTTTGCATCAATTCATAGAAGATGGCGTGAATCTCATCTTTCTGGTCACGCACCCACGCTTCCGGGTACAGGGCCAACTGGACGGAGAAGACATCGAAGAGCGCGATGTTGATGACGCTGCGCGAGGTGCTTTCAGGGCTGTGTTTGCGGAAGGCGTGCTGCTCGAACACCATGAAGTTGTTTTTCATACTGCTCTCGAAGTGCTGGGCTAACTCGCGGAGCGGTGTCGGCTCCAACTTGTTCATCTGTTCCAGAGTATCGGCCAGGAACTGATCCATATCGCCTTTGTACTTATCCCGCCCCAGCAGCCAGAAGCCGCAGAAGCGATTGATGGCCTCGCGGTCCCGCATGGTCTTGCTGCTCAGACTGCCCCCGGTGGCCCGCTGGAACCACTCGCTGATCGCCTGCTCGCGCAGCCAGCGCGTGGCCTCGCCCATGTAGAGGCTGTTGCGCATCTGCTGGCGGCTGAGTGGCACACCGCTGTTGACTCGCTCGAAAATGTCGAGGCGCGCGCGCTCCGGTACTTTCGAGTCGATCAGGTACATGATGAGGTTCGTGTCTTCGAAGCGTGTTTGCAGGCGCGGGGGAAGGTCCTTGAAGAATTTTTTGTTGAGTTCACTGTTGCTCTCGGCGAGGCCGCCCAGCGAAAACTCATTCTCATGGAAGCGATGGAAGGTAGTGAGACGCTGAAGGCCATCAACGACGATGATTTTGCCATCGTCGCGCTCGGCCAAGTAGAAGACAGGGAGCGGGATGCGCATCAGGGTGGACTCAATGAGCCGGACCTGCTTCTCCTGGGGCCAGACAAAATCGCGCTGGAAGTCGGGGTTGAGAATATATTGGTCGGCCTTGATACGGCGTAGCACGTCAAAGATGGTGCGCTGCTCGGTGCGGATGAGGAGGCTATCAATGGGATATTCGCCCAGGTCATCTTTGGGGATATCCAGCCCTTCGACTTGTTCAATCTCTTCCATAGGGTGGGGCTCCTCGCTGGTTGTCGGGGGTGGCTCTGGCAGGGCGGCGGGTAGGGTCTGGTGGCGCAGCAGGTCGCGCTCGCCGCTGAGAAGGGTGTTGAGAGTATGGCTTTTAAGGGATTCTAAATGAGATTTGTGACTATCGAATGTTTGGGTTTGCCTGATAACATCTGCAAGAACATTGGCGATTAACTCTTGCTCTTTTATAGATGCAGGAATATGGATATCGACAGTGGCTAAACGAGTTGATCCTAGATGCTTGATGCTTGTGCCATTTGCTAACTTTGCTAGGATTCCTTTTTGATAAAGCCCAGAGAGATAATGATATAAGAAATTTGGAGAAAATAAATTTTCATTGAGTATGCGTACTCGTATTAAGGTGTTTTGGAAACAGTGATTCTTTGGCATGTCTTCAGTATAAATTGCACATGCCCCAACATTTTCAATGCTTGCATTGCCTTCAACAAGTAAGATATCACCAGGGAGAAGGGTATATTTCAATCTTTCTTCTGGCGTGAAATCCATCTCTAATACATCAGAAAAATCAATCTGTCCAAGCTTTACATTAGCAGCCCGCAGATAGGGCGTTGTGTGCAACCCTGTCATCTTGCTAGGCGCACGCTGTCTGCCTCCATTCACTTCCGCAAGTGTATCAAGCCTGCACGATTTCCATCCTATTCGTGGTTCTAGTAGTTCAAATAGTATTGAACGCTCTACCGCTATAGCCGCCGCCAACGATTCCTCCGTTGCCGCGAGGGCGTCCTCGAAACCCTGGAAGAGATCAACGAGTTCGCGTTGGCGCTCCAGGGGAGGCAGGGGGAAATGGAAGGTCGCCAGATCGCGCCACTTCGTTCGCGGCGACAGGGATCCTGCCGAGGTGTTAAGGGCATATTGAAAGAAAGCATCCGTATGGACAACAAAAGGTAGAAGCTCAGGCAATAACCGGGTCGGATCAGCCTCAAAAACCAAAATGTCGCTAGAACAGAGCCCATCGAAATCAGCTACTGCTGCCTTGCGCTGATAAACACGTCGTTTACCAAAGAGAACTTGCCCTGCTTTAAACTGCTTGGTAAACGTGATGCCATTTTCAATTTCGCCCCAGCGTTTGATGCGAAGGCTCCCTGTATCCAGGTGATCTAATCCTACATAGCGCGTCAATCCTGCACCAAGTGGGTTGCGTTCGTGAGTTGTAATCTCTTGAACCACATCCCCAAACTGTACCACCTTCCACCCTGGTGGCAGGGACTCATGGATCGCCATAGCCCACCTCCGCCAACCGTTGGAGCAATCGCTCCGTCTGCTCGTGCAGGTTGCTCCGGCTGGCCTGCCATTGCAGCAGGGCCGCGCTGACATCCCGCTCGCGCGTCTTCTCCGTGGTCAGGTAGAGCGGGAGGCTCAGATTGTGGCGGTTGTCGCGAATCTCCTCTAGCTCCACCAGGCGCGCCACTTGCGGGTGAGC
>JACCSL010000017.1 GCA_013812995.1 Ardenticatenales bacterium
CTCCCCACCCCTGCACACCCTCCTGCCCACCCTCTCCCGCACAGCGGCGAGTGCCGCTGCCTCACTCCGCCTGCGGCCTCGTGGTAGCTCGGCGGCACCCGCCGGGAGGCAGGATCCTCTTTTGGAAAATAGTCTCTCACCCGGCGCGATGGTTCCCCCTCTGCTCAGCTGGGACGGGGTAGGAAATCGCAACGGGATGATGCCGCCAGATGCAAGCGGGGATGTGGGGCCAAATCATTATGTTCAGTGGGTGAATGGTTCCTTCCAGATCTGGGACAAGAAGGGGCGCACACTCTATGGCCCTGTAGCTGGAAACACGCTCTGGCGGGGCTTCGGCGGGCGCTGCGAGGCGACGAATCATGGCGACCCCATTGTGCTCTACGATCCTCTCGCCGACCGCTGGCTGATGAGCCAATTCGCTCTCAGCCCGCCCAGTGAGTTTCGCCAGTGCATCGCTATCTCCCAGGGTGCCGACCCACTTGGCGCGTGGCATCGCTATGACTTCCTCATCAGTCGCACCAAGATGAATGATTATCCCAAGTTCGGCGTGTGGCCTGATGGGTACTACATGTCGGTGAATCAGTTCGACAGTCGGCCCGGTGAGTGGGCGGGCGCGGGGGTGGTAGCCTTCGAGCGGGAGCAGATGCTGGCGGGGCGACCGGCGACGATGCTCTACGTGGACCTTGAGCAGAGCAACCTCCACTACGGAGGGCTTCTGCCCGCCGACCTGGATGGACCAGCCCCCCCGGCGGGCAGCGCCGCTTACTTCGCGGCGGTGGACCAGGACTGGCATGGTCCAGGCAGCGATGACCTGCTCCATCTGTGGGAGTTCAAGGCAAATTGGGATGCCCCAGGTGCCTCCACCTTCCGTCTGACGCACCAGCTCGTAGTAGCTCCCTTCGATTGGAGCTTTGGGCCAGGAAATATGAGCATTCCCCAGCCGGACACGGCGCAAAAACTGAGTGTTATCCCGGATAGGCTCATGTTTCGCCTCCAGTATCGCAATCTCGGGAGCCACGAGGTGCTGCTTGCCAACCATACCGTGGATGTGAATGAAAGCAACCACGCGGGGATTCGCTGGTACGAAGTGCACGATCCTGGCGGAACGCCCGCGATTCACCAGCAAGGCACCTACGCGCCGGACGAGGCACATCGGTGGATGGGCAGCGTCGCGATGGACCATGATGGTAACATAGCACTGGGTTACAGCGTCTCCAGCCCCACGCTCTATCCGTCGGTCCGGTACACGGGGCGGCTGGCGGGGGATCCGCCAGGTACGATGCGGCAGGGCGAGGGCACCCTCGTGGCGGGGCGGGGCGTGCAGCTAAGCCCACAGGGACGCTGGGGCGATTACAGCGCCCTGACCGTAGATCCCGTGGATGACTGCACTTTCTGGTACACGCAGGAGTATTATGACAACTCCAGCAGCATCGGCTGGAAGACACGGATTGGCGCGTTCCGCTTCCCTACCTGCACCTCTGCGCCAAAAGGGGCGCTGGAGGGACAAGTCACAGATGATCGGGGACTCCCCATCCCCCAGGCTATTGTCTCTGCCGGAGCGCTGACAACGATGACGAATGCCGAGGGTCACTATCGCTTTTTGACCATTCCCGTTGGCTCCTATCCATTAAACGTGCGCCTTTATGGCTATGCCCCTGCCATGTTCTCCCCCATTGCTGTAACAGAGGGGATGACAACGACAGTCAATGCACGGCTCGCGGCACTACCGCGCACCCTTATTGAAGGCACGGTGCACGATGGGTCCGGGGCCGGTTGGCCGCTCTATGCTCGTCTTGACATCGATGCGCCCCTCTATGAAGATCCCCCACGCTTCACGAATCCAGTGACGGGGTACTACAGCGTGAGCCTGGTCAGCAGCCTGGCTCATACGCTCACCCTCCAGCCGGTTAGCCAGGGGTATCTGCCCCTTACCCGAACGCTGAGTTTTTCGGGTCCGTCAGACGTGGTATCTTTTGCCTCCCAGGTAGACCCGCTGCACTGCCATGCGCCGGGCTATGCCCATCAGGTGGTGGGGTTGGCCGAATCGTTCGAGGCCAATGCGCTACCCTCGGGCTGGCAGATCGTAGACAATCTTGGCACGGGGCAAGGCTGGCGCTTTGATGACCCTGGCAAGCATGGCAATCTCACGGGGGGAGCCGGGGGCTTTGCGGTGGTGAACAGCGATTTCTATGGCAAAGAGAGCAGCCGCCAGGACACGGAATTGCGCAGTCCCGCCTTTGATCTCAGTCAGATCGCGCACCCGCTGCTCCAGTTCAACAGCGACTTCTACGGATGGGCGGGCGGGCTAGAGGAAATTGCTGATGTAGATGTGAGCGTCGATGGCGGGGAGAGTTGGCTCAACATCTGGCGGCACAGCGGCAGCGACCGTCGAGGTCCGCGCCTGGAGATGGTTGATCTCTCTACGGTGGCCGGGGGGAAAACGGAAGTTCGAGTACGCTTTCACTATTACGACGCCGAGTGGGAGCGCTGGTGGCAGATAGACAATGCCAGGGTTGGGCAGATTACCTGCGAGGCGCGGGCGGGCGGCCTGCTCGTCGGCCATGTCTTCGACGAAAACACAGGATTACCCGTGGAAAGCGCCACGGTTCGCACGCCAACCGGAGAATCGACACAAACGCACCCTACCCCAGATGATTCAGCCGTCGCAGGCGCGTTCTTCTCGCTATTTATGCCCTCTGGAATCAACTCTGTTCTTGCGAGTGCGGAGGACTACGGCGAGGTGGAGCAGCCCATCACACCCCTCGCCTATACGCTACAGACCCTCTCCTTCAATCTGCCCGCCGGGCGGCTCGCGTCACAACCAACCGCGCTCTCCCTCACCGTGATGCCCGGTTATAGCGATACCATGACGGTGCGCCTGCTCAACACGGGCCTACTCCCGGCAAACTTCACCGTGGAGGAAGTCAACGCGCCAGCCCCCGGAGCAGCAAGTCCAGGGACGATGGCCCCCGCCACCCGCCATCTTTCGCCCAAACGGATGCAGGAGAAAACGGCTGCCTACCTGTATGACTACACGCCGCCCTCTGCCCCACGGCTAGACGGTGGCGCGGTCATCAACTCGTTCGCTAGTGGGCTTCTGTCTCCCTGGGGAATGGCGTACGATACCAACCAGGGCACACTCTGGGTGGGCGAGACCGAGATGCGAGCAGAGGGCGCTTATGGCTTCGATGCCGGAGGGCAACCCACCAGGCAGGCGATCCCGACAGGCAATTGGGGCGGGGTTTTTGGGGCGGGAATGACCTATGACTCGCGGCGGCAAACGCTCTGGCAGGTGGGTGTGGGAGCTAGCAACTGCATCCATGAATTGGACCCGGCGACCGGCCTTGTGAGTGGGCAACAACTCTGCCCCCCGGTCGGCACCTCGCAGCGTGGTCTGGCTTATGACCCCACCACCGACACCTTCTACTCCGGCTCCTGGAATGATGGGCTGCTCCATCGCTTTGATCGCGCGGGGCAGCTCCTGGAAAGCACCGATGTGGGACTGCCCATCTCCGGGCTGGCACTGAACCCCGCTACGGGTCATCTCTTTGTCCTGGTCAATGCCGCGCAAGGCTTTGATCTTTATGTGCTGGATAGCCGTGCCAATCATACACTGCTTGGCGGCTTCGATGTGGCGGGGCTTGATAACTGGGAGCAGGCCGGGCTGGCGCTGGATTGCGAGGGGTCCCTCTGGCTTGTCAATCAGGCAAGTGGGCTGGTCATGCAGATCACCTCGGGCGAGGCGGGCGTCTGCG
>JACCSL010000025.1 GCA_013812995.1 Ardenticatenales bacterium
GCGCTGGACGAAGCAGCCGGAAAAAGCGTCGCCAGCGGCTCAGGTCGCGGCGTGAGAGAGCCGCTGGCGACGCAGGAACGGCAATGAGATTCTGGAAAAAGAGCCTCATGGCTCGGCTGGTGAGCTACTTCCTGCTCCTATCCCTCCTGATCGTAAGTCTGGTAGGCTATATCGCCTTTGTCCGAGCCCGAGAGGCCCTGACACTCTCGCTCTTTGAGCGCCTCAGCGTCACCGCGAATCTCAAAGAGGAGGAGCTGAACCGCTGGGTCAGTGACCAACGTGAGCAACTTCTCCTGATTTCCAGGCTCCCTGAAGTTCGCACTCAGGCAGCGATCCTCGCCAGCCAGCCAGAGGAAAGCGCCGACTATCAGGCCGCTTATACGGCCCTCGCTTCCTACCTCTCCGCGATGACCAGTAGCAATTCCGACCTGCAAGAGGTCTTTATCCTGGCCCCGGTAGGCGGAAAGATTCTCATCTCCACCGATCAGGCACACGAGGGCGAGTATCGGGTCAACGATCAGTACTTTACCGAGGGGCGTGCGGCCACATTCACCCAGAAACTCTATCCCTCGCCCGTCACGAATCGTCCCACCATCACCATTGCCACGCCGCTCTTCGATCCTGCCGGGCGAGCCGTCGGGGTGCTGGCCACCCACCTGAACTTGGACCGGCTCGACAAGATCATTCTGGAACGCACGGGGCTTGGGGTGAGCGGCGAGTCCTACCTGGTGGATCAGTTCAACAACTTTGTCTCCGCCTCCCGCTTTGGTCGGGAAGAATTCCTGCGTGGCGTTCATACCCACGGGATCGACACCGCCATTCACCGCAAGGATGGCTCGGGCCTCTACCTCAACTATGAGAGCGTTCCGGTTGTGGGCGTCTATCGCTGGGTCGAGGAACTGGACGTGGCGCTGCTGGCCGAGATGAGCCAGGAAGAGTCCTTTGCCCCCGCAGAACAGCTCGCCTCCGCCCTCTTCGTGATCGGGCTTGTCTCGGCGATGGTGCTCGCGGCTGGTGTGTATCTCCTGGCCCGGCAGATTGCCCAGCCCATCCATGACCTCGCGATGACGGCCCAGGAAATCAGCATCGGGGAACTCTCCAGGCGCGTCAAGGTCAATCGCGAGGACGAGATCGGCGTGCTGGCAACGGCCTTCAACAGCATGACTGCCCAGTTGCAGGAATTCATCAATACGTTGGAGCAGCGTGTCGCTGAGCGAACGGAGGAGCTGGAGCGCCGCTCCGTACAGCTTCAGGTGGCGGCGGAGGTGGCCCGGGATGCCACAGCCACGCACGAGCTGGACGACCTGCTCAACCGCGCCGTGAGCCTGATTCGCTCCCGCTTCGGCTTCTATCATGCGGGTATATTCCTGGTAGATGAGAAGCGCGAGTATGCGGTACTGCGCGCCGCGACGGGCGAGGCAGGTCGCGAGATGCTCGCGCGGGGACACCGGCTGAAGATTGGCGAGACCGGGATCGTCGGCTATGTCACCCAGAGCGGTCTGCCCCGCATCGTGCTGGACGTGGGGAGCGATGCGGCCCACGTCAAGAACCCCTATCTCCCCCATACCCACTCGGAGATGGCGCTGCCCCTCAAGGTAGGGGACGAGGTGATTGGCGCGCTGGACGTGCAGAGTGAGGAACAATCCGCCTTCGACGAGCAGGACATTGAGGTGCTCCAGACGATGGCGGACCAGCTTGCCGTCGCGATCCAGAATGTGCGCTCCTACGAACAGTTGCTGGAACTGGACGAGCTGAAGATGCAGTTCATGGCGAATATGAGCCACGAATTGCGCACCCCGCTGAATTCGATCATCGGCTTCTCCCGCCTCCTCATCAAGGGGATTGATGGCCCCATCAATGACCAACAGCACAGGGATATCACCACTATCTACAACGCCGGACATCATCTGCTTGGCCTCATCAACAATATTCTCGATATTTCCAAGATCGAGGCGGGCAAGATGGAACTGGATATCGAGGAGGTGAACCTGACGGCGCTGGTGGATTCGGTCCTCAGTACCGCCTCCGGATTGGTCAAGGATAAGACCGTTCGGCTGGTCAAAGCGTTGCCGGAACGGCTGCCGACGGTCCGCGCTGACCTGGTGCGGGTGCGGCAAATCTTGCTCAATCTCCTTTCTAATGCGATCAAGTTTACGGACGAGGGGGAAGTTCGCCTGAGCGTCAGCCTCGATCATAATATGATGCAGATCACTGTCTCCGATACCGGGCCGGGGATTCCGCCGGACAAACTCCAGCAACTCTTCCAGGCGTTCTATCAGGTGGACGGCTCCTCTACGCGCAAGGCGGGGGGGACGGGGCTGGGGCTCGCGATCTCAAAGAGCTTTGTGGAGATGCACGGCGGACGCATCTGGGTCGAATCCACAGGGATGCCCGGCGAAGGAGCTGCCTTTCATTTCACCCTGCCGCTGGCGGGACCCGCTGGACCCAAAGAAGAGGAAGTTGAAAGCCCACTCGTGCTGGCCGTGGATGACGAGCCGGGCATTACGGGGCTGTATGCGCGCTATCTGCTGGCCGAGGGATACCGCTTTGCCGCCTGCCATGACCCTCGCAAGGCACCCGACGAGGCCCTGCGCCTGGCACCGAGTCTTATTCTGCTGGATGTGCAGATGCGGGAGATGAGTGGGTTCGATGTAATGAAGGCGCTACGCCGCAACCCTACCACGCGCGATATTCCAGTCCTCCTCTGTTCGCTGGAAAGTACGCAGCAGATAGAGGGACAGGTCCGCGAGAATGGGGCACTGGGCTGCCTACAAAAACCGCTCAAGCGGGATGACCTGCTCTCCGCCCTGCGACAGTGGACTACCCTAGAGGTCTCAATAGGAGCAACTCAGCGATGAACGTGGAATGGCGGCTCCAGTGTGCGTCATGCCGGGCGGATGACCTACCAACCAACAAGAAGCTAAGCGCCTGCCCGCACTGCGGTGGTACATGGTTGGAGCCGGTCTTTGATTATGCAAAGCTCGGCGCAGATTACGCCCAGCGCATCATTGGGCGGCGACACACCATGTGGCGCTACCGCGAGCTGATCCCCCTGGAGGATGACGAGAATCGCATCACGATGGGCGAGGGCGGCACGCCACTGCTCCACCTGAAAAACCTGGGGTTGATGCTGGGCTGC
>JACCSL010000036.1 GCA_013812995.1 Ardenticatenales bacterium
GTTTGGGACTTCGCCACGGGCCAGGAACTCCACTCCCTCTCCGGCCACTCAGATTCGGTCAACAGCGTGGCGCTGAGTGCGGATGGGCATTACATTGTCTCCGCCTCGGACGACCGCACTCTCAAAATCTGGAGCTTTGATACTGACCAGGAACTGTATACTCTCACAGGCCACGGAAGCAGAATCACGAGTGTGGCACTGAGTAAGGACAGACATTACATTGTCTCCACCTCAAATGATCATACCCTCAAGCTTTGGGACTTCGACACCCGTCAGGAACTATGCACACTCATCGGTCACACGGATCAGGTTAATAGCGTAGCGCTAAGTGCAGATGGACGCTATGCTGTCTCCGCCTCCGCTGACAATACCCTCAAGGTGTGGGACCTCGCCACTGGCAAAGAACTGCGCACCCTCACAGGACACACGTGTGGGTTTACGAGTGTGGCATTGACTTCAAGTGGACACCACATTCTCTCTGCATCTATCGATGGTACCCTCAAACTATGGGATCTCGACATTGACCGGGATCTACACACCCTTCAAGACCATTCTCATGGAATTATGAGTGTAGCGGTGAGCAGGGTTAAGCGCTATGCTGTCTCTGCCTCGTACGACCGCACTCTCAAGATCTGGGACCTCAGCACCGGCCGGGAACTGCATACCCTTGCAGGTCATCCAAGTGTGGTCAGCAGCGTAGCGTTGAGTGGGGATGATCGCTATATCGTCTCTGCCTCATATGACCCCAAACTCAAGATATGGGACCTCAATACCGGTCAGGAACTGCGTACTCTCAAGGGCCATTCTAGTTCAGTTCATAGTGTGGCACTAAGCGTAGATAACCGCCATATCGTCTCCGCCTCTTATAAAACTCTTAAGCTATGGGACTTTGAAACCGGTCAGGAGCTGCATACGCTCATAGGTCATCGGGATTGGGTCCATAGCGTGGCACTGAGTGCGGATGGCCGCTTCATCGTCTCCGCCTCCGAGGATCGCACCCTCAAAGTCTGGGATCTTAGCACCGGCCAGGAACTGCGCTCCCTCACAGGCCACTCGGATGCGGTTAGGAGCGTGGCGCTGAGTGCGGATGGTCGCTACATCGTCTCTGCTTCCTGGGACAACACCCTCAAAGTCTGGGACCTCAGCACCGGCCAGGAACTACGCTCCCTTGCAGGCCATGCAAATAGGGTCGCAAGTGTGGATCTAAGTGCGGATAGTCACATTATCCTCTCTGCCTCTCATGACAGCACTCTCAAACTCTGGAACCTCGTCACTGGTGTATGCCTGACCACTTATCAGGCCAACGAGCCGCTGCTTGCCTGTGCCATTGCGCCAGATGGCAGCATAGTGGTGGCGGGGGGTGTGTCGGGGCGGCTGCACATTTTGCGGGTGGTGGGGGCGGTGGAGCGATAGAGCGGAAGAGCGGTGGAGCGGGAGAGCGGTGGAGCGGGAGAGCGGTGGAGCGGGAGAGCGATAGAGCGATAGAGCGATAGAGCGGGAGAGCGGGAGAGCGGGAGAGCGGGAGAGCGGGAGAGCGGGAGAGCGATAGAGCGGAAGAACGAAATCTCCTGTTCCAACGTTCCAACGCTCCAACGTTCCAACGTTCCAACGCTCCACCGCTCCACCGCTCCAACGTTCCAACGCTCCAACGCTGCTACAAATCTCGCCGGTTGAACTGCCTGACCGCGAGCGCCAGCATGACGAGCGTGTAGCCCACTGCATAGACGATCATCAGCGTGCTGGGCACGGAGGGGGCGGAGAAGGGAGAGAAGCCGAGGGCGTCCACGAGCGGGGAGCGCATCTCATAGGCGGCGCGCTTCCAGAGCGCCTCGCCGGGCATGAGCAGGCTGGCAACGGTGCCGAGCTCGATGGCGGTCTGGTTCCCAATAAACGAGCCCACCTGCTCGATCCACCCGCCCACGAAGGCCACGCCGTATATCCCGAAGACCATGACTCCGTTCGCCAGCGTGGAGAGCGTCGCTCCGCCCAACAGCGAGAGGCTGAGCAACAGCACCACGTTGAGCCACATCAGCGCCAGCCCGCGCAGTGCGCCGGGAGCAATATAGCCCGCGAACAGGTAGACAATCACCATCACCCCGCCCGCCATCATCAGCAGGTAGAGCGAGAGCATCCCCACAAAGCCCAGCCATTTCCCCAGCACAATCTCCCAGCGCTGCACCGGCTTGGATGCCAGCGTGTGCATCGTCCCGGTGGTGATCTCGCCCGAGAGCGTGTCCACCGAGGTCAGCACCGTCATCATCACGGTGAGAAAATTGATGACGTAGAGCCCGGCCATGAGGAAAAAGTTGTGGATCTCGCTATTCCCAAGGAGCGAATCATGCTCAGGGTCGCTCACCATAAGGTAGAAGCCCACGGCGAAGAGCGCCAAAAAGAGCAGCCCCATCACCAGTGCTGCCAGGAGAACCCTGCGCCGTGCTGCCTCCTGGAAGGTAAGTCGTGCTATCACGAGTGTTGCGGTCATAGTCCACCGTCGGTGCCGATGAGTTTGATAA
>JACCSL010000058.1 GCA_013812995.1 Ardenticatenales bacterium
GGCAGATAGGGTCGCAGCTACAGGAGCGTTCCTGGCTGGGGCTGGAACTGGTGGGCTATGCAGACGACTATGCGCAGGGGGGGCTGACGCTCGGGGCGCTTGCGGAGGTAGAAAAACTCTGTTCCAGCGAGAAAATCGATGTGGTCATTGTCACCCTTCCCCTTCAGGAACATGGGCAACTTGCTACCCTGCTGGAGCGGATTCATCACCTCCCCGTGCAGGTCAAACTCGTGCCGGACCTATACCCCCTCGCCTACCTTTACAGTCGCCTGGAGATGTTCGGAGGGATGCCCATGATTGGCCTGGAGGAACCTGTGATTTCTCCCTGGCAGGCCGCTGTCAAGCGGGCGCTGGATGTCATCCTTTCACTCGCTAGCCTGCTCCTCGCGGCACCCGTCATGCTCTTGATAGCCGCAGGGGTCCGTCTCTCCTCACCAGGGTCCATCGTCTTCAGCCACGAGCGTGTCGGCGAGGGAGGCAGACTGTTCCGCCTCTATAAGTTTCGTACCATGATCGAGAATGCGGAACAGTTGCTCTTCGAGCAGGCGGTGAGCGACGAGGGTCTACTCGTCAAACGGTCGAATGATCCACGAGTGACATCGTTTGGGCGCTGGCTACGTCGCTTCAGCCTGGACGAACTACCACAGCTCTGGAACGTGCTCCGTGGCGATATGAGTCTCGTTGGGCCGCGTCCGGAGCTGCCCCACCTGGTGGAGCGGTACGAACCCTGGCAGCGCAAGCGGCTCCTGATGCCGCAGGGCATGACCGGGTGGTGGCAGGTGAACGGGCGCAGCGACAAACCGATGTTCTATCATACCGAATATGATCTTTACTACATCCGTAATTATTCCCTCCTGCTCGACCTGGAAATTCTATGGAAAACCGTCTGGGTCGTTCTGCGGGGCCGGGGAGCGTACTAGAAAGAGTTCGCCAATACCATGAGTCATTCTGAGGAAACTCGTCCCCTGATCTTTATTACCAACGATGATGGCATCGGTAGCCCGGGATTGCGCGCCGTCGCGGAGGTTCTGGCACCGATGGGAGATCTGCTGATCGTCGCCCCCAAGCAGCAGCAGACGGGTGCAGGGCGCTCCTTCCCGCCAGGGCTGTGGGAATTCGAGCCCCAGGAGATAACCCTGTCGAATGGAACGGTGCTTCCGGCCTACGCGATCAATAGCAGTCCAGCACAGGCAGTTCGGGGCGGCATCAAACTGCTGGCCGGGCGAACACCTGATCTGCTCGTGTCGGGAATCAACTACGGGGAAAACATGGGCGTCGGAGTGACGATCAGCGGTACGGTGGGTGCGGCCATTGAGGGCGTCGCGGCGGGGGTGCCGGGGCTGGCGGTCTCGCTGGAGACGGATATTCACCACCACCTGGTGCACAGCGACGAGGTCGATTTCAGTGTGGCAGCCTTCTTCGCGCATATCTTCGCCGAGATGATGTTGAAACTATCCCTTCCCCCCCACACTGACTTGCTGAAGCTGGATGTTCCGATGGAGGCGACAGCGGATACGCCCTGGCGCATCACGCGCCTGTCGCGACAGAACTATTTCAGTTCTACGGTGGAGGAGTGGGATGGGGTCCGCCGCTTCAATGGCTACCGCCGCGATGTGGACATGGAAACGTTAGAGGCAGATTCGGACATCTACGCCATTATGGTGGATAAGGTGGTCTCGCTGACGCCGATGACCATTGACCTGACCGCGCAGAGTGACTTCGCCGCGTTGGCCGAGGAAATCCGGCTCTCCCTTCGAGATAAGGGCAGCAACGCCTGGCCCCCCTCCGCGTGGCGCTAGGATAGCTTGACAGGACGAATGTGTAGGCGGCGTACCTTCTCGCGTAGCTCCTCAGCAGCGGTCCACGCCGCCTCGCCATCGCCAATCATCTGGGCCAGCTCGGCGATGCGCCCACGCTCGTCAATGGTTGTGACATGTGTGGCGGTGCGCTCGCCGCGAATCTCCTTGCGGATGAGAAAATGCTGATCCCCAAAGGCCGCAATCTGGGGTAGGTGTGTGATGCAGAGCACCTGACGATTGAGGGCCAGGTTATGAAGTTTGTTCCCCACGACGTGGCCGACACGCCCCCCGACCCCCGTATCAATCTCGTCGAAGATCAGGGTTGGGGTATCGTCGGCCATGCCGAGCGCGGTCTTGATTGCCAGCATGATGCGTGACGCCTCGCCCCCAGACGCAATGCGGGCCAGCGGCTTGAGCCCCTCACCAGGGTTGGGAGCCAGCAGGAACTCCACCTGATCGAGCCCCGTGGCGTCAAAGACATAACGAGCGTCGGGGTCATACTCGAAGGGATTCGAGACCGGAGCACCGTCGTCGCTCTCCTCCCACAGCAGGCCAACCTCAAAGTGAGCGCGCTCCATGCGCAGGTCCCCCAGCTCTTTCTCCACAGCGCGTGCCATGCGCGTGGCGGCCTCGCGGCGGGCGGCGGAGAGCTCGCGTCCCAGCCGTCCAATCCGCACCAGCAACAATTCTTCTTCTTCCTGTAACCGCGCCAGCCGTCCCTCGGCGGTAGCGATCTCCTCCAGCTCCAGCTGCGCGTGCGCCTGCGCGGCCAGAATCTCCTCGACGCTTTCGCCATACTTGCGCTTGAGGTTGAAAATCAGGGTGAGGCGACGCTCGATCTCCTCCAGGCGGTTCGGATCATGCTCAATACGGTCGCGGTAGCGCACGAGGGTGCGGGCCAGATCATCGAGGATAGCAATGGCCTGCTCCGTAACCTCTTCGCTCTCCCCCATCGTCTCGTCCAGCCGGGCAAGACCGCCGACGGCCCGTGCTACCTGTGCCAGTTGTTCCAGCACAGACGGAACTGTGTCTCCGATTCCCTCGCAGAGCAGGGTGTAACTCTCCTCGACTAGCTGGGAGAGCTTCTCCGAGTTTACGAGAAGACGACGATCACGGTTGAGAGTCTCTTCCTCGTCGGGCTGAAGCTCCGCCGCGCCGATTTCCTCGACGATATATTGGAGACGATCCAGGCGGAAGGCCAGCGTCTCGCCGCTCGCTGATAGACGGCTGATCTGCGCGCGCACGCGCCGCAGCCGGGCCACCTGCTCGGCGACCTGCGCGCGACGGGGCAGGGTTCCGGCAAAGCGGTCTAGCAGGTCGACGTGCTTGCGGGGATTCATCAGGGAGAGGTGCTCGCTCTGCCCATGAATGTCGATCAGCGGGAGGGCAATGCTCCTGAGCAGGGAGAGCGGCACGGGGCGTCCATTGACACGGCAAAGATTCCGACCGCTCGCGTTGATTTCCCGCGTGAGAACCAAAAGCGATTCATCGTCGCCCTCGTCCTGCAATCCGCTCTCGCGGAGCAGGGGTTGCAACACATCGACGCGTGCCGCGTCCAGAGCAAAGAGGCCCTCGACGCGCGCCCGCTGAGCGCCGTGGCGCACGAGTTCCGTCTGGGCGCGCCCGCCGAGCAGCAGGCTCACGGCATCAATGATGATAGACTTGCCCGCGCCTGTCTCTCCGGTCATCACGTTGAAACCCGGCTCTAAGCGGAGTTGCACGCTGTCGATGATGGCAAAGTCGTGAATCGTGAGTTCTAGCAGCACAAAAGCCTCAGTCTAGGAAAAAAATCTTCAGCGCAATGTTGCCACTGCTGCCGTTATCGCGGTACCCAGGTAGAGAAGCGTGTGAAATTGCATGAAGAGTGCTATCGCACCTGGAATAATGCCTATCCCGGTGCCATAGCCGAGTCCAGCACCGGCCAGCAGCAGCCCCAGAAAGATGCTCACTCCAACCACGGCCTGTATGTCCTTCCCACGCTTTCGCGGCACCACACGCTCCAGCCCTGCCGCGATGGCGCGCCCGATGGCCCCGCCGATGAAGAACCAGAAGTAGAGCCAGATCACGCCGCCGAAGAGGATAACCAGCAGGCCCACGATGGTCGAGATGGCAGTTGTCACCAGAAAGGCGAGCGCAAGAGTTTTGACATCCGCCTGGTAAATAGTAGAGCGAGTTTCTTTCACGCACTCGCGGCAGCGTAGACCCACCGGGTGGCGGACCGCGCAATCCGTGCACATGGGTCGTCCGCAGCGGTTGCAGCGCAGCCGGGTCTCGCGATCCGGGTGGGTGGTACAGAACAAAACCTCATCCTCAAGCGGGCTAGTGAGCGGACCCTCCAGCTCTATGACCCGCTCCAGCGCCAACTTGGCCTCGGCATTCTCCGGGTCAAGGAGCAGGGCCTCCTCCAGGAAGGCTTTCTTATCGGCACTGTTGCTGGCGGTGCTCGCCCGCCAGAGCCATGCTTCGACATTCGCCGGGTCGCGCTCTGTGACGAGGCGCAGCAATCGCACTGCCTGGGCGTTGTCCCCCGCGCGTGCCGCCGCGATGCCTCGCGTCAGCAGATCGGGGGTTGTCGTATCATCACCACTCATCAGGCCCGCCTAAATTTTTCTTGTAAGGTTGCGTAAAAATAGTTCTTCGGCCCCGTACGCACAAAGCGAGCCACGGCTGAGCTCTGCTCCACATGGAGCTGGTCCCCTGCCTCGTAGGTCAGCGTAGTCTGCCCATCCAACGTGACAACGGTGCTTTTCTGCGTCGAGGCGGTGAGCATGACCTGGCTTGTCGGAGCCAGGACAAAGCCGCGCGCCAGGGACAGGTGCGGTGCAACGGGAATCGCCAGCAGCCCCGCCACATCCGGCCCCATGATGAGACCCCCCGCTCCCAGCGCATAGGCGGTGGAGCCCGTTGGCGTGGCGATGATCATTCCATCGGCGGTGTAATGCGCCGTCTCCGCCCCGTCGATGAAGAGCGTCAGGCGGATGGCGTGAGGACCATCCCCACGGGCCAGCACCACATCGTTCAGCGCCTCCTGCTCCTCCACTACCTCGCCATCGCGGATGAGCCGCGCGCGCAGGAGGTGGCGCTTTTCCAGCCAGAAGTTGCCCTCCAGCACACGACGGAGTCCTGCCTCGGCCTGCGCCGGTTGCAGCTCTGTCAGAAAGCCCAGCGTTCCGAAGTCCACGGTGAGCAGCGGCGGTGTCACACGGGTACTCTCATCGTCCGGCAGCGGGAGCAGGGAAGCCCGAGCCACCCGCAGGATGGTACCATCGCCCCCGAAGGTGACGAGCAGATCGCAGAGAGCTGCCAGGTCGGAGAGGGCCTCGGGCTCCCACGCTGATTGGACCCACGTATCACAGCCGCAGCTCTCGGCGACGCGCACAAGGGCACGGGCCAGCACCTGGGCCGCCTCCACACGCGGGTGGTAAAGCAGCCCTACGCGCTCAACGCGCTCAGCCAAGGTGCCCCTGGAGCCAGAGAACGAGGTTGTCCAATCGAACCGATGTTTGATTGCCCGTAGCCATCTCCTTGACCATCACCTCACCCTGCGCCAGTTCATTCTCCCCAAAGATAAGTGTGAAGCGCGCGGGCGACTTGTCGGCGGCGCGCATCTGGGACTTGAAGGAGCGCTTGCCCTGCGCGTATGCCATCTCGGCGGGGATGGCGGCCTGGCGTAGGGTGTCCAAGGTCTGGATGGCGGCGCGCTTCGTCGCCTCATCGAACCAGACAGCGTAGACCTGCGTGGTGCGGAGAGGGGGCGGGGCAATGTCCAGTTCTTCAAGGACGAGTGCCGCGCGCTCGAAGCCCAGCCCCATACCCATGCCCGGCGTCGCCGCGCCCCCCAGAAGCTCGACCAGCCCATCGTAGCGCCCGCCGCCGCAGAGCGCGTTGTTCGCCGTGTCCAGCGCCTCGCTCTGCACCTCGAAGACAGTCTTGGTGTAGTAGTCAAAACCGCGCACCAGCAGCGGGTTTACTGTGTAACGCCGGCCCAGCATGTCCATGTAGCTACGGAGGGTGTCGAAGTGGGTGCGGCACTCTTGGCAGAGCGAATCCGCCAGAAGCGGCACCTGCTCTGCCTCCATCAGCGCCCGAACCTTGGGGTCCTTCGTGTCCAGAACGCGCAGCGGATTCTTCGCCAGGCGCATCTGATCGGTCTCGCCCAGATGCTCGCGGCGCGCCTCCAGCCAGGGAACGAGGGTGTCACGAATGTACGGTGGACGGCAGGCTGGGCAGCCAATGGAATTGATCTCAAAGCGAAGTTTCCCGACCCCCAGCGTCTCAAAAATATCGGAGGCGAGGCTCATGATTTCCAGGTCCACCGCCGGGTCCGACTCGCCAATGACTTCCAGCGAGATTTGCGTGTGCTGACGGTAGCGGCCCATACCGGGGCGCTCGTAGCGAAAGAGGGGGCCGATGGCATAGAGCTTGACGGGCGGCGGCTGATTGTGAAGTCCGTTCTCGACATAGGCGCGCACGATACCAGCCGTGAACTCGGGGCGGAGCGTCAACGGCTCGCCGCCCTGCGTCTCAAAGGAGTACATCTCCTTCTCCACGATGTCCGTCCCCGTGCCAACGCCCCGCGCAAAAACCTCAGTGTGCTCGAACATGGGAGGATCAATAGGAAGGAAGCCGTAGCGGGCGGCCACCTCGCGAACTGTGGCGTCAATCCAGCGGTAGTAGGGTTGCTTGTCGGGGGTCCAATCCTGGGTGCCCTTGGGGGCCTGGTAGCGGGTCATAAAATTATTCCATTTTACGTTTTTTTGGGCTCAATAGCAGGGAGATTATAGCGCAGTGCCCAATAGATGTCTATCAATTTTGCCAACCAAAGAAAATGGCCCCTCACAATTGCAATATCTGTCGCGGGTGGCTGCTATGATAAAGTCGAACAAGCGTTCCAGGCAAATCTAAAGGGGGAAGCCATGACTCGGGACGAGTTACTTCAACTTTGCAAGCAGGCACCGCAGATTGGGGCGGTCACACACGAGGAATTCATCAACTACAT
>JACCSL010000064.1 GCA_013812995.1 Ardenticatenales bacterium
GATCGGTGGGGGAATGGCGCTGGCGCTTTGGGCCTGGTGGGGGCGTTATCCGGGCTGGAAGCTAGCCGACCTCATGGCGCTGGGTCTCTGCTTTGGCGGCGCAGTGGTCTGGGTCGCGGCCTTGCGCCAGGGCATCGCCTATGGCAGGCCCCAGATGCAAGGAGCCCTGGCGCACTCGCTTCCTGATTGGCATGGGTTGGCAGTGCTCCGCTGGCCCGTGCAAGAAGTCGGGGCCATCGCCTTTTTGCTGCTGGGAATCGTGCTTTTGATCCTGCACCTGCGGGTGACTTGGCCCTCCGGAGTTCTGGCGCTCCTGGCTCTGTGGGCCATGCATCTGATTTTATTTGTGCTGGGCTTCTTTCGGGATGATCCCACGATTCTTGTTGGAACTTTCCGCCTGGGGCAGCTCTTGTCGCTGCTGTGGCTAGGGGCGGCGGCGTTGTTCTTGCCCGCGCGCTGGCAAAAAAAAGAGGCTGCGAGATAATCGCAGCCCCTCCGGAACCTTGTTCCCTGCCTCTTACTTGACCTCGACCTTGGCACCGGCCTCTTCGAGCTTGGCCTTGGCAGCCTGAGCCTCTTCCTTGGTGACGCCTTCCTTGATCTTGGTGGGGGCTTCTTCCACCGCGGCCTTGGCCTCGCGCAGACCGAGACCGGTCAACTCGCGCACTACCTTGATGGCACCGATGCGGTTGGCACCGCCGTCTACGAGGACAACATCGAATTCGGTCTGCTCTTCGACGGCCTCGACGGGGGCAGCGGGACCAGCGGGGCCAGCCGCGGCAACCGGCGCGGCGGCGCTAACGCCCCACTTCTCCTGTAGCAGCTTGGAGAGTTCCGACGCCTCAAGCAGGGTCAATTGATCGAGTTGTTCGACAATACCGTTTAGATCGGCCATTGTAAGTTTCCTCCCTGGGAATTGTGTTTAAAAATGAAATGAAAGTGGTTGACCAGTGCCTGATTAGGCGTTCTGGCTTTCCGCACGGGCCTGGAGAACCTGGACAATCTCGCGCAGAGGCGCAGTGATGGTTCCAAAGAGGTTCTGGGCAGGACCCTGAACGGCACCAATAACAGTGGCAAGAATCTGCTCGCGAGAAGGAAGTTCCGACATTCCCTGAACATCCTTCACCGTCACGATCCGATTGCCGACGATTCCCCCCTTGACAACGAATTTGTCGTTGTCTTTGGCGTACTTGGTGAGAACCTTGGTTGGGGAAACGGGATCGCCGTAGCAAAACAGCACTGCCGTCGGCCCGGCCAGTTGATCTTCCGGGACGGGCAGCCCGGCCTCACGCAGCGCCAGACCAAGCAGGGTGTTCTTCGCAACGGCGAGTTCAGTATCGCCCTGTTCTCGCAGCCGACCACGCAGGTCGCTGATGGCAGCTACCGTCAGACCACGATAGTCTGCAAAATAGGCAGCTTTGCTACGCGCCAGCTTCTCGCTGTACTCCGCGACGAATGCCTCTTTTTGTTGACGTGTAATAGCCAAGGGCATTCCTCCTTTCTACGAGGGTGGCAGAAGGCAATAAAAAAGCCTTTGTGTCCACCGACACAAAGGCATCCTCAAATCTTTCAGAAGATTTGAACCGCGTCCTTTGCCTCGGCAGGAAATTAAGCCTTTCAGCCCCTGCTGTCTTGAGCGTGGAATAGATTATTGGATTGTCTTCCACAGCAAGCGCTCATTATAAGCGGAAGCGCCGAAAGGTCAAACCCTTCGGCGCTTCCAACTGCTATGAGCCTTAGTTTGCGCCTTCGATCTTGATGCCAGGCCCCATCGTGCTCGTGATGGTGAGGCGCTTGACCAGAGAGCCTTTCGCGCCAGCTGGGCGGTTGGCACGCACCGCGTCCAGTAGAGCATCCAGATTTTCAACGATCTGCTCCGCGCTGAAGCTGACCTTGCCAATCCCGACGTGGATATTCGCCGTTTTGTCCAGGCGGAATTCCACACGGCCCAGACGCGTCTCTTCAATGATACGTCCCAAATCAGGACCGTTCACCACCGTGCCCGCCTTGGGGCTCGGCATGAGGCCGCGAGGACCAAGGACGCGACCAAGGCGACCCACCACGCGCATCATGGGCGGCGTCGCAATGGCCACGTCGAACTCTGTCCAGCCCTCTTCGATTTTCTTGGCAATGTCATCGCTGCCCACGAAGTCCGCGCCGGCGTCCTGCGCCGCGCGGGCATCCTCGCCCTCGGCGAAGACCAGGATGCGAACGCGCTTGCCCGTGCCGTGGGGGAGGAGCACCGTGCCACGCAGTAGTTGGTCCGCCTTGCGGGGGTCCAGGCTCGTGCGCATGTGAACTTCCACCGTCTCGTCGAACTTCGCGAAGGCAGCTTCCTTCACGAGTTGAGCAGCAGTCAGCTTGTCATACAGCTTGCTGGTGTCGACCTTCGCTGCTGAATTCTTGTAGTTCTTACCAACTTGGTTTGCCATAGTTACTCTCCTAGTGGTCTAGCGGGTCTATGACCCTCCCACTTCTTATAATAAACTTACAACGTCAGTCAACGATGGTGACACCCATGCTGCGCGCCGTACCCTCGACCATGGCCAGCGCCGAGTCGAGCGTGAAGGCGTTCAGATCCTTGAGCTTCAGCTCGGCGATCTCGCGAGCCTGGGTACGTGTGATCTGGCCGACTTTGAGCTTGTTCGGCTCACCGCTGCCACGATCGATGCCCGCTGCCTTGCGCAGGAGGTCTGCGACCGGGGGGGTCTTGGTGATAAAGGTGAAGGAGCCATCCTGGAAGATGGTGATCTCCACAGGCACGACCTGGCCCATCTGCTGCTGCGTGCGAGCGTTATACTCCTTGCAGAACGCCATGATGTTGACGCCATGCTGACCCAGCGCAGGACCCACGGGCGGGGCAGGGTTTGCCTTGCCCGCCGAGATCTGGAGCCTAACGATTGCTTTAATCTTCTTTGCCATACAAGTCTTCTCCTTGTGGTTGAGCGGGTAGCTGTTCTACCCTCCCACGATGAAACAACAGCCATCTGGCACAAGAGACAGCGACAACCTACAACACTTGTCGCTGTCCAGGGAAATACGATAGGTGGAGCCTCTGAGGAAAATACCCCTCAGGCGCGTTCGACTTGGAGGAAGTCTAGCTCAATGGGGGTCTCGCGGCCGAAGAAACTCACCATCACGCGCACTTTGCCCTTCTCGCGGTCGATAGAATCGACCGAGCCGTGAAACCCGGCAAAGGGACCATCCGTGATCTGGACACTGTCCCCCTCACGGAAATTAACCTTGATGGTGGGGGCTTCTGCCTCCATGCGCTTCAAGATACGCTCGACTTCCGGCTTGGAGAGAGCCGTTGGCTTGTTTCCCATTCCAACAAACCCTGTCACACCAGGGGTGTTCCGCACAACGAACCACGAGTCATCGTCGAGCATCATCTCGACGAGAATGTAGCCGGGAAAGATACGACGCTCTGTCGTCTTTCGTTGTCCGCCCTTGAGTTCCACCTGCTCTTCCGTGGGTACAACCACGGCAAAGATGCGGTCGGACATCCCCATCGATTCGATGCGGCTCTCCAGGTTCTTTTTTACTTTGTTTTCATATCCCGAGTAGCTGTGGATGACGTACCACTCCCGCTGAGTGCTAGCCTCACCGGGGCCGTGCTCGGTGGTTTCATCATATTGTCCCATGTTGCTCGTACCCCCTTCCTTGAGGTGGTGTTACCCTACAGCGGTGAGGAGCAACTGAATCATCTCGCCAAAAAGAAGATCGAGAAGTCCTAAGAAGAGCCCCATGGCTACCATGACAGCCAATACGATCAGCGTTAGATTGTTCGCCTGCTCGCGGCTAGGCCAAACAACCTTGCTCATCTCAGAACGCACTTCTTTAAAATAACGGGTCACTGCGTTTTGCTGCTGCGGCTCTTTTGTTTTAGCCATCGCCACGGAACACCTCATGAGTGCGGCTGGCAAGAGAAGCGTGCCAGCCTCGTATTTTTATAGGGGTGCGAAAGCGCGCCCCTATGCTACTTCGTCTCTCGGTGAATGCGGTGAAGACGGCAGCGAGGACAGAACTTGTTCAGCTCTAGCCGCTGCTGGTCATTTCGCCGATTTTTCTGAGAGGTATAGTTGCGCTCTTTACACTCAGTGCAGGCCATGGTGATAACATCTCGGACTTTCTTCTTTGCCATGCCTCTTCCTTCTTTCGTAAAAGGAGAGGGGGCCGCGCTTTAGAGGCGGGCACCCCTCTCGGTAAGTCAAAGTTGCTTACTTGATGATCTTGGTAACGACCCCGGCACCGACGGTGCGCCCACCCTCGCGGATGGCGAAGCGGGAGCTCTCTTCGAGGGCGACGGGAACGATGAGTTCGACTTCCATGTTGATGTCATCGCCGGGCATGACCATCTCAACGC
>JACCSL010000065.1 GCA_013812995.1 Ardenticatenales bacterium
CTTCACCACCACCGTGCGGGTGATCGTTGGGGCTCATGACCGAGCCACGTACCGTCGGTCGCTTGCCCATGTGGCGGTTGCGACCCGCCTTGCCGATCTTGACGTTCTGGTGATCCACATTGCCAACCTGCCCAATCGTCGCGCGGCAGTTGACGTGAACCCGCCGAACCTCTGCGCTGGGAAGGCGTAGCGTGGCGTAGTTGCCTTCTTTGGCAACCAGCTGGGCACTCGTACCGGCGGCGCGCACCATCTGGGCACCCTTGCCTGGTTCCAACTCGATATTGTGAATCGTCGTACCGACAGGAATATCGCGCAGCGCCAACGTATTGCCTACTTCGATTTCAGCAGCGGAACCGCTCATCACCGTCTGCCCCACCTGTAGGCCAAAGGGGGCAATGATGTAGCGCTTCTCGCCGTCGGCGTAAACGATCAGGGCAATATTCGCCGAGCGATTGGGATCGTACTCGATGCTGTCAACGCGCCCCGGAATACCATCCTTCGCGCGCTGCCAGTCAATGATACGATACTTGCGTTTATGTCCCCCCCCACGGTGGCGAACCGTGATCCGCCCGTGGTGGTTGCGTCCGCCATTCTTATTGAGGGGAACGGTCAGAGACTTTTCGGGTTTCGTCTTGGTCAACTCTTCGAACGAGTTGACGGACATGCCACGCCGACCGGGCGACGTAGGCTTGTAAATCTTGATTGCCATCTACTTTTGCTCCTGTAACCACGTTATTTTCTCGTCGCCTCGCTCTTGAGCAGGAGGGAGGTGGCATAGGATAACGGGATATTTGTTAGACTAGACGCCCTCGAAGAAGGTAATACTCTCGCCCTCAGCCAACTTGACTACGGCTTTCTTCCAGGTTGGGGTCTTGTAAAAAGTGCGTCCCCAGCGTCGCTGCTTGCCCTTGATCAGCATGGTCCGAACATCGACCACATTGACCTTGAAAATCTTCTCAACGGCCTCTTGAATCTGTCGCTTGTTTGCCTTGGTAGCGACCTCGAAGGAATATTTATTCTCTTCCCTCTGATCCATACTCTTTTCCGTCACGATGGGACGGAGTAGAACTTGATAAATGTGCATAGCTGTTCTCCTTCGTTCACCAGGGCTTAGCCCCAGAGCTCCTCAATGCGGCGAAGGGCAGCAATCGGCACAATGAGATGCTCGTGACCCAGCAAGTCCCGCACGTTGATATACTGCCAATGCAGGGTTTTTACTTTTTGGAGGTTGTTGAACGAGCGCTTGATGTTCTCCTCGTTCTCTACCGCTCCCACCAGGACAATCGCGCTTTTGCTGACCCCCAGGTTCTTGAGTACGCTGAGCGCATCCTTGGTCTTGGGGGCCGCAAACTGGAGGTCGTCCAGGATCACCAACTGCCCGGCCTGTGCCTTGGCAGCCAGAGCCGAACGAATCGCCAGCCGCCGCATCTTCTTTGGCATGTCTTTGGTGTACTTGCGAGGCTTGGGGCCGAAGGCAATACCACCGCCCACCCAGTGGGGGGCACGGCGGGAGCCCTGGCGAGCACGACCGGTGCCCTTCTGCCGCCAAATCTTTGACCCGGAGCGAGATACCTCAGAGCGGGTCTTCGTGCTGTGGGTGCCCTGGCGGGCATTGGCCAACTGACGAACGAGCGCCTGGTGCATCACGGCCTTGTTAGGCTCAATGTCAAAGATACTTTCCAGCAGGCTGATTTCCTCAACCTGCTCGCCATTCATATTGCGAACTGCTACTTTCATCAGGTTTCCTCCTAGTTCGCCTTCACGGCCTGGCAAATCATTACCAGCCCATCTTTGGCACCAGGAACCGCACCCTTTATCGCAAGCATGTTGCGCTCCCGATCTACCAAAACGATCTTCAGGTTTTGCACGGTGACGCGCTCTCCACCCATGCGGCCTGCCATGCGCTTGCCCTTGAAGGTTCGCCCAGGCGTAGTACCTGCACCCAAGGAACCTGGGGCGCGCTCGCGGTCAGACTGACCGTGTGTTTTCCGCTGGCGCTGGAAGTGATGGCGCTTGATGGCCCCGGCAAATCCTTTGCCCTTGCTCGTTCCAACGACATCGACCGTATCGCCCACTTCAAACACTGAAGCATCAAGGCGCTGGCCAAGTTCAAAGGTCTCACCCTCATCCAGCGCGAACTCGCGTAGATGACGAAGATTCGGAGCATCTGCTTTTTGAAGATGGCCCAGCTCGGGCTTGGTCAAGCGCTTGGGCTTTACCTCTTCAAAACCTACCTGGATGGCGTCGTAGCCATCCCGTTCCTTCGTTTTAATCTGCGTAATAAAGCAGGGCCCCGCCTCAATCACGGTCACAGGGATAATCTCGCCATTTTGACCGTAGATCTGCGTCATTCCTACCTTTTTTCCTAGAATGCCTTTCATCGCTCCTCGTCCCTCTACTAGCGGCCATCCATCAGATATGGAGATGGCTTAGTAAGTCAATCCAGTACCAAAATTGCTGGATGGGGAATAAATCGATTTTACAACTTGATTTCGATATCTACACCCGCAGGGAGATTCAATCTCATGAGGCTATCGATTGTCTTACTATCAGGATCAACCACATCAATCAGACGCTTGTGGGTACGAATCTCAAGCTGCTCCCGCGAATCCTTATCGATAAAAGTCGAACGCATTACTGTGAATTTCTCGATGCGCGTCGGCAAAGGAACAGGACCAATCACACGGGCCCCACTGCGCTCTGCGGTCTCAACAATCTGCTGGGCAGATTGATCCAGCAGACGATGGTCATACGCTTTGAGGCGGATACGAATTTTTTGTCGTGCCATGTTTTCCTCTCAGAGTTGTGTTGGGGGGGAGAGAATACTCTCTCCCCTTCCAACTCTCTGTGCAACGTCTTTACTTGATGATCTTGGTGACGACCCCGGCACCGACGGTGCGCCCACCCTCGCGGATGGCGAAGCGGGAGCTCTCTTCGAGGGCGACGGGAACGATGAGTTCGACTTCCATGTTGATGTCATCGCCGGGCATGACCATCTCAACGC
>JACCSL010000080.1 GCA_013812995.1 Ardenticatenales bacterium
ACGCTGGACAGTGCCGAGGCCCAGCAGGCGCAGGTGGAAGCCGGGGCGCGGCCGCAGCAGTTGGCAGCGGCAGAGGCACAGGTGGCCGCGGCTCAGGCACAGGTGCGGGCGGCGGAGGGCCAGGTATCAGCGGCGCGGGCGGCGCTGGGCGTTCTGGATACCCAGATGACGCGGCTAATCCTGACCTCGCCCATGACGGGCGTTGTGCTGAGCCGCGCCATCGAGCCGGGCGAGGTAGCGATGCCTGGTGGCACGCTGCTCCAGATTGCCGATTTGGCCCAACTGCGCCTCACCGTCTACCTGCCCGAGGAGCGCTATGGGGCGATTGCACTGGGGCAGACAGCGACAGTTACCGTGGATTCCTTCCCCGGCAAGACCTTCACCGCTACCGTGGAGCGTGTCGCAGATCGCGCGGAGTTCACGCCCCGCAACGTGCAGACTGCTGAGGGGCGCAAGAGCACCGTCTTAGCCATCGAGCTGCGCGTCGAGAATCCCGATGGGAAGCTCAAGCCAGGTATGCCCGCCGATGTCGTGTTTGGAGCGGACTAAGCTATGAGCGCGCTGATCGAGGCGACGAATTTACATAAAAATTTCGGAGAGACGCACGCGGTGCAGGGTGTGAGCCTGCGCGTGCAGCCCGGCGAGGCGTACGGACTCGTGGGACCGGATGGCGCGGGGAAGACGACCACGCTGCGCCTGCTGGCCGGGGTTCTGCTGGGGGAGCAGGGCGAGGCGTACATCGCCGGGCATGACCTGCGCCACCATGCCGAGGCGGCGCGTGCCCACCTGGGCTATCTCTCGCAGCGCTTCAGCCTCTACACCGACCTGACCGTGCTGGAAAACCTGCGTTTCTTCGGCGAGGTGCGGGGCATGAGCGGTTCCGCCCTGACGAGTCGCACGGAGGAGCTGCTGCACTTCGTGGGGCTCACTGGCTTTGAGCGGCGGCTGGCGGGGCAACTCTCGGGTGGGATGAAGCAGAAGCTGGGGCTTGCCACCGCGCTGGTCCATCGGCCCAAAGTGCTGCTGCTGGACGAGCCGACGGGGGGTGTGGACCCCATCGCGCGGCAGGATTTCTGGCAGCTTATTATCCGGCTGCTCACGCAGGGTGTGGCGGTCGTTGTGAGCACCCCGTTCATGGATGAGGCGGTGCGCTGTAGTCGCCTGGGCTTCATGGTGGGGGGGCGGCTGCTGATCGAGGGAAGCCCCAGCGCCCTCACCGCGCGTCTCCAGGGGCGCATCCTGGAGCTAGACGCGCTGCCACGCACGGTGGCGCGCCAGGTCTGCCTGGCTGATCCCGAGGTCGAGGATGCGATACCCTTCGGGGATCGGCTACACCTGCGCGTCCGTGCCGCTGGGGGGCCGTTGGCCCGCCTGCCGGAGGCACTCGCGGTGGCGTCCGTGAGCGTGGCGCGTCTTCGGGCCATCCCGCCCACGCTGGAGGATGTTTTTATCTCGCTGATCGAGGAGGCGCAACACGCATGAAAGCCCCTGTCATCAAGGTAGAAGGCTTAACCAAACACTTTGGGTCATTCACGGCCGTGGATCACGTTTCGTTTGAGGTGTACGAGGGCGAGGTCGTCGGCTACCTGGGGCCGAACGGGAGCGGGAAGACGACCACCATGCGAATGCTCCTGGGGCTGCTCCAGCCCAGCGCGGGCCGCGCCAAGGTCTTTGGCTTCGACGTGGCGCGCGAGGCGGAGTCGATTCGCCCGCTGGTGGGCTACATGAGCCAGAAGTTCGCGCTCTACGAGGAGCTTACCGTTCAGGAAAACCTGGAGTTTTACGCGGGCGTCTATGGGATGCGTGCGACGGCGTACCGCCCGCGCGTGGCTGAGGTCATGGACCTCGTTGGCCTGACGGGGCAGGAGCGGGAGCGGGCCGATGTGCTCTCAGCCGGGTGGCGGCAGCGGTTAGCGCTGGGAATTGCCCTGGTTCACACGCCGAGGCTGCTCTTTCTGGATGAACCAACAAGCGGCGTGGACCCTGTGGCGCGCCGCCTTTTCTGGGACCTGATCTACACGCTGGCGGAGCAGGGCGTGACCGTCTTCGTGAGCACGCACTACATGGACGAGGCGGAGCACTGCGGGCGGCTGGGCATCATGTATCAGGGGCAACTGCTGGCGATGGACACGCCCAGCGCGCTCAAGCAGGGCTACCTGCACGGCCAGGCGTGGGACATCGTTGCCGCGCCGCTGCTCCCGGCACTGGATGCGCTCCAGGCTTTACCGGGCATTCGCCAGACCGGGCTTTTGGGAGACCACCTGCACGCCATCAGCGAGCCGGGGAGCTACACGGCAGAGAGCCTCGCCACTGCCCTAGTCGCTGCGGGCATTGCGGAAAGCCAGGTCGAGGCGACGGAGCCGACGCTGGAGGATGTGTTTATCCAGCAAACGGCAACGCGATGATAAAAGAGGGGCGGCGGCTCAGCCACCACAGCCACCACAGCCACCACAGCCGCTACAACTGCTACAACCATCACCGCCGTCACTGCCACCGTCGCTACTCCCACAACTGCTGCCGCAGCCGCCGGTATCCCCATGTTGTCGATCCTTACCCCGCCCGGAGGTACGCCGCCACCATCTCACTGCTATTTCGTAGGCAAGAAAGAATACAAAGAGCCCTCCCATTGTCGCAGCTATCGTCCAGGACCAACTGTTTTCCTCCCATGTAACACAGGCGACGAGCAGGAGCGCCAGGGGAAGAACGATGATGAGCAGACGCCGCCAGGGCCAGGCGGGCTTGGGGATAACCCAATGCGTCTGCTCGCTTACCTGTCGGACGCGTCCTTTGGGAGAGAAGCGGAGCGCGGGAGGCAGCCAGATGTCGGTAGGCGGGGGGGTATCAAAGAAATTTTCGTAGCTGCTCAAGGTGCGAGCGTACCAGTCATTGAATTTGCCCTGCTCTGCATTGCCTCCCCTGGTTGGTTCGTGATGGAGCGGGTGCTGGAGAAGCTGACCGCATAGCCTTTCCCAGTAGGAGCGCGTGTAGGTCAGATGAAGGTGCCACGCCTGATTGACCTCCACGGAGGGGGTAACCGGGTGCCCGGCGACCACCGCCAGAAAGAGGAAACGCTTATACTCCTGAATCACCCGCCGGGTGTAGGGGGGACTCCAACCGTTCTCGCGCGCCAGCCGATCAGAAAAGGCGAAGCGGACCTCTGGCTCGTCTAATTCAAAAGCATCAAGTTGCTCCCATAAAGCTAAATGAGCTTCAGGAATCATCCAAGCCTCCTCTTGACCTAAAGTTGGGCTTTACCTCCCTATCTATTATGGGCGCAATGCCACCTTCCCAAAACAGTGTGATTGAGGCTTTTGGGCCATCCTGCACTTATGAGGAGCGACCTGTTTCCGGGAGTTGTGTGGTGGCGCAGTGGCGGAGCCATCCCGCGATCCACCCTGCTCCCACGATCTCCCACGCCAGGAGATGCAGCAGGTTCCTGGTGAAATCCAGCGAGGGAAGAAGGTTCAGCAGGAATCGGACGATTGGAGTGTCCAGCCTGGGATAGTTCAACATCACCACGGGCATGAGGGCATTAGATGCTACAGCCAGGACAAAGTAGAGCCAGATCGGGAGCAACGCTGCCCTGGCCCAGGACCGGGGCAGCGTTGCACAGGCCACACTGGCGACCAGGTCTGCAAACGCCGGAGGGGTCTAGGTGTCGCTGGCCGCGCCAATGGGTTCCACCCCATGTCCTTTTCAAGGCTCCCATGACATTCTCCTTTGCCTACTCCTCTACCTCATGGAGCTGGCCCCGCATATCTCCAAAGTAGACCTGGCCGCTGGTATGGAGGTTGAAGTAGAGGTCGCCTTCTTGAGCAATGTATTCCAGGCCAGCAACGGTTTTCGCTTTGTCATTCAGAAAGTTGATGCCCGTTTGGAGACCCGCAGGAATGGGGCATCCCATCGTGAGGGCTCCCACAACCCCCTCCCCGGAGGCAGCCGTCTGCTCGATGATTTCATTGGTTATTTCCACAGAGAATGTACCGTCTGCGAAATCGCTCGCAAGGTCAGCCGTAAGAGCGAAGTCAACGATAATGGGACCCAACTGGTCGGGTCTACCACAATGGATGTGGAACATAACGATCTCGTCGGTATTAAGCCCCTCGACCTGCACATCCACATAGGCTCGGCTCAGGTCGTTCGTGAAGCGCAACATCCCATGGCCACGGGACTGCCGCTCATTTCGGAGCAATGAGGGCGTGGTGGAGCGAAATTGCTCCGGGATTGAGGAGGGCGTGTCCTTCTCTTCGCCCGGCTCCTGGTGCGGGCTCAAATAAGCCTCGTACACCGCACCAATCTCCTGCCCCTGGCTGATGTCCAGCGTCACTGGCTCGGGTGGCTCAGCGGCGATGTTTTGCGCCTGCCCGGAAGACGCGGCGGGGGTGTGCCCTGCCATGTTATGGGCAGCCGCCGTCGCTGGCGCTGGGGTGGGCTCGGCGTTGCTCGCTGCCTGCTGGGCGCAGCCGACGAGCGATGAAACAACGATCAGTAGCAGCACAAGGACAAGAATGGATTTGGGGCGCATATAACTCTCCTTTGAAATATAGTCTTGGAGTAGTCTATCAAATATGAAGGGTGCTGTCAGTCATAGATTCTGTACAGATTTGTCATGGATTGCGGACAACAAACGAGATTTAACGCACCAGGTGATGCTCCAACGCGAAGCGGATCAGCGCCGCCAGCTCCTGGATGCCAAGCTTTTCGCGGATGCGCCGGGTGTAGGTGTGAACGGTCGCGGGCGAGAGCACGAAAAGCTCCGCGATGTCGGCCGCGCTCCTTCCCTCGGCGAGCAGCGTCAGAACCTCGCGCTCGCGGGTCGTCAGGTGGAGAAGGGGTGAGGTATGCAGGGCCGTCTCCGGGAGGCTGGGCTCGTTCAACGTGGTGGCAAGCCGCCGCGTCGTCTGCTGCATCTCGTCCAACAGCGCCTGGGCCCGCTCCAGGGGGGCGGCGAGCGCCGTGCGCTCATCGGTGTGGGGCACGGTCTGGAGGGTTGCCAATTCCGCCTGGACGAGATGGAGTTTCTGCTGGATGGCTTGATCTAACTCGGTGGTGACGCCCTGCCGGGTCTGCTGCTGCGCCGCCAGGAGCTGGCCTGCCAGCAGGCGAAGCTGCTCGCTCTGCTGACTGATGACCGCGACCAACCGCTCCCGCTCCTGCTCGTGACGGGTGCGCCGCTCCATCTCGGCCTCCAGGGCACTCGTGCGCTCGCGAACCCGCTCTTCCAGATGAAGCTGGAGATCGCGCAGCGCCAGGTGTGTCTGAACCCGCGCGATGGTTTCGGCCAGGTCGATGGGCTTGGTCAAAAAATCCACCGCCCCCATCTCCAGCCCTTTCACCTTGTCGATAGGGTCCGATAACACCGTCATAAAGAGAACCGGAATGGCGGCTGTGTCGGGGTGTGCTTTCAGGCGGCGGCAGGTCTCGAAGCCGTCGATGCCCGGCATCTGCACATCCAGCAGAATCAGGGCGGGGTGGGCGTAGCGGGCTCGCTCCAGCCCCATCTCGCCGCTGCGTGCGACGAGCACCTCAAAGCCATACGACTGTAGGTGGTCGATGGCGACCTTGAGGTTGGTCACGTTGTCGTCGATGATAAGGAGGCGACGCGGCTCACTCATGGGGAAGATACCGTTCGAGCAGGGTCATAATCTGCTCGTCCTCAATGGCCTCGGCCAATGCCTGGATGTGCTCCGCGAACGCCCGATGGGCGAGCGACGCCGCTGCCAACCGCGTGACCCGCGCGTGTAGCCGCTCCATGCTGCCCAACCGGGCCAGCTCGTAGATTGCCTCGATTTCCTCCACGGGTGGGGGCAGCAGGGCGCTCGCTGGCAAGGGGGCAGGTGGGTCAACGGGGGCTGAGTCGGCAGCGGGTGCATAGCGCCACTCCAGATGCAGGAGCTTTTCGAGGAGATGAAGCAGCGCCTGGAATTCGATGGGCTTAGGGAGAAACGCGTCGCAGCCCAGGCGATGGCTCTCCGCCTGGTCCCAGGCATGGACACTCGCCGAGATGGCAATGATGGGCGTGGTTGCCAGGCCAGGCAGATGGCGTAGCTGCCCCACCGCCTCGAAGCCGGTCAGGACGGGCATCACCAGGTCCATCAGAATCAGATCCGGTTGGGTGGCCTGGGCCTGGGCGAGCCCCGCTTGCCCGTCCGCTGCGACCTCCACCTGGAAGTCGAGTTGCTCCAGCATCTGGCGCAGCATCAGCCGATTATCCTCATTGTCGTCCACCACCAGCACCCGTCGGCGCGCCCCGCTATACCCCACGACCTGCGGTAGAAGCGCGCGCGCTGGCTGCGCCTTGACCACCCGGCAGGCGAGCTCGAACCAGAAGCGACTGCCCGGCCCCCCGTTCGATATGTCCTCCAGATAGGCGGCATGAGTGGGGCTTTCTACCTGAATGTGACCCCCCATGCGCGTGACCAGCTGCTGGCTGATGGCAAGGCCCTGCCCCGTCCCGCCCAGACGGTGCCCCGCACTATCCTGCTCGAATGGCTGAAAGATAGCCGCGTGGCGCGTCGCGGGGACGCCAGGGCCGGTATCACCGACCTCGAATCGAAGCATTAGCTCAGTACCAAATGGGGCGGCTCTCTCCCCCTCTCCTGTGCTAACCTCAAATCTGACAAGCCCAGCCTCCGTGAAATTCACCGCATTGCCCAGCAGGTTGAGCAGTACCTGGCGCAGCCGCTTTTCATCCACCTCGATAGCGGCGGGGAGGGTAGGGGAACGATGGAACAAAAAGCGTACTCCTTTCTGGCTGGCGGCCATACCGACCAGGCTGGTAAGTTCTTCCAGAAAGGGGTGGAGCAGCAGCGGCGCGGGCTCCAGTTCCAGGCGGTTGGCCTCCACCTTCGCCAGATCCAGGAGATCATTGATGAGGGTGAGAAGGTGGCGACCACTGCGGTAGATGGTCATCAGCCGCTCACGCTGCGCCCTGGTCAGGTTGCTATCAGCCTGCAAAAGCTGCGCATAGCCAAGAATACCGTTGAGCGGCGTTCGCAACTCATGGCTCATGGTCGCCAGGAAGGTGCTCTTGGCCTGGTTCGCCGCCTCGGCCTCCTCCTTTGCTTCAAGCAGGGCGTGTGTGCGCTCAATGACCTGCTGCTCCAGCCGCTGGTCCGACAGCCGAACGGAGGTTACCATGCGGTTGAAGGTCTCAGTCACCAGTCCGATCTCATCCCGGAAGCGCACCGGTACCTGGACGTGTAGGTTGCCCTGGTTGACCGCTCGGACACCATCCACCAGGTCGTTAAGGGGACGAATCAGGAGCGCATTGAAGAGAAGAGGCAATGCGAGCAAAATCAGGGTGCTTCCGCCCAGCATGAGATAGGCGAGCGGCCGCAGCGTGTCGTGGATCAGCTGTCGTCGCGCCACATCATCGGAGGGGCCTAACGCGTCATAGTCGGGGGCCACGAGCGCCCCCGCGAGGCTCAGGGCCAGCAGCAGAATTACCAGGGAGCTACCGACTAGCTTGGCGAGGAAGGAAGTACTTTCGGGCGTGTAGTTGAAGTAGAGAATCCCGGCCACGAAGAGCACGACCAACATAACGAGCGCCAGGAACATCTCGGCCCCACTCCTGGGGTAGCGGTCTATCGGAATGGGACGCGTCAGCAAGGCGGTCACCGGGGCGGCCAGCAGGATGAGGAGCCCGAAGTCATAGGCTTCCCGCGCTAGATGCCCTGTTGGCCGCCAAAGCGCGTGCCAGGAGGGTCGAGCTAGACGCTGCTGGTGCGCGAGCCACCATGCGCGCCGCCAGAAGGTGATCCCCGCCCAGCCAAAACCTACCACAACCCATAGGGTGGTTCCAGGGGAGGCAGGCGTGGACTGACCTGTGATAAGCTGATAAAGCGCCCAGGCCAGGACTACCAGGCTTGCCAGCAAGCAGAGCCACAAAACGTAGCTGGCCTCGCGCCGCATGTGGGGCGGCATCCCGATCTCGCCTGCTCCCTGGGTGAAATGGTAGGCGAACTGCAAGAGCGGAATCAACGCCAGGGAGAGCACCACGCCCTTCATCTGGCTGGCATAATATTGCTCAACCGACAGCGTTGTTGCCTCGACCAAAACGAGCGCAAGGTACAGAGTCACGATAGCAAAGCCGCCAAGCACGAGCCAGGTGGCGGCACGTTTGATCCGCAGGCTCAACAGGTATGCCGTCATTCCACCCGCCAGGATGAGCTGCGCGAGGACGACCAACGCATAGGGGTCCAGGTAGACATCCATCGTCAATAGCCTCCGATCTCCACGGGAGGAAGATCGATTCTGATCGTAGCCCGCCTTGCGGCAACGAGCAAAGCGATACGCGGCGTACCTCGTGCGCCCCGCGTCTCGTTTTGACCGTATCAGTGGGGTAGACGTATCATCCTTCCACCATTCACTTTGGAGAGGAACTTTATGGCTCAAGATATTCTCGTCCGCAACAACGTGAAGGTGATTGGGCAGGGCGTGCAGCCCATGATGTTTGCCCACGGGTTTGGGTGTGACCAGAATATGTGGCGGTTCGTGACCCCCGCCTTTGAGGAGGATTACCAGCTGATTCTCTTCGACTATGTCGGCTCCGGGAATTCAGATCTCCGCGCGTACAACACGGAACGATACAGTACTCTCAAGGGCTATGCCCAGGATGTGCTCGACATCTGCGATGCCCTGGACCTGATGGATGTGATCTTCGTCGGCCACTCGGTGAGTAGCATGATTGGTCTATTGGCGTCCATCCAGGAGCCCGAGCGCTTCGAGCGGCTCATCCTGATTGGCCCCTCGCCCCGTTATCTCAATGATGCTCCGGACTACGTGGGCGGCTTCGAGCGCGCTGACATCGAGGGGCTGCTCGATATGATGGAGCGAAACTACATCGGGTGGGCCAATTTTCTCGCACCTGTCATCATGAAGAACCCGGCGCAGGGCGCGCTCGCCCATGAGCTTACGGAAAGTTTTTGCTCCACCGATCCCAAAATCGCCCGCCTGTTCGCCGAGGTCACCTTTTTCTCGGACAACCGGACGGACCTGCCAGAGGTCACCCTCCCTTCCCTCATCATGCAGTGTTCCGAGGACGCCCTCGCCCCGCTGGAGGTAGGGACTTACCTCCAGCACCACCTTCCGAACAGCGCCTTGAGAGTCTTGCAGGCCACCGGCCATTGTCCCCACATGAGCCATCCGGAGGAGACAATCCGGGTCATCAAGGAGTACCTGAGCCGCGAGGGAAGCCCCCATCCCGCAACCGAGTAACACCTGTGCATGGATAGCCTGCTAGACAACGCACCCTGTGGTTTCTTGTCCTTCACCGACACCGGCACGATTGTGGGGATCAATGCCACGCTGCTGGAGCTGCTTGGGTATTCGCCGGGGGAGCTAGAGGGGGGCCACATCGAATCGATTCTCTCGATGGCCGGGCGCATCTTCTATCAAACCCATTTCTTCCCCCTGTTGAAGCTGCATACCAGAGTGGAGGAAGTGTACCTGCTGCTTCGCTCCAGGGGTGGAGAGAATGTGCCTGTCCTCGCCAACGCCCTGCGCCGGGAACGGGACGGAGCCATCGTCAATGATTGCGTCTTCGTCACGATGCGCCAGCGCGCCCGCTACGAGGATGAGATTCTCCAGGCTAAGCAGGCGGCTGAAGAGGCGAACCGACTGAAGGACGAGTTCCTGGCGACGATCTCGCACGAGTTGCGAACGCCCCTGACCGCCATTTTGGGCTGGCTACACATCCTGCGCACCCGCAACCCCACGCCCGAGAAAATCGCCCGCGCCCTTGCCATCATCGAACAGAACGCGCAGCTTCAAGCGCAGCTCATCGAGGATCTGCTCGATGTGTCGCGCATTATCTCGGGCAAGATGCGGCTCGATGTGCAGCCCATCGACCCCCTGATATTCATCGAGGCCGCCATTGAGTCCGTCCGTCCCGCCGCCGAGGCCAAATCTATTCGACTCCAGCCTGTGCTCGATACGGGCGTCGGGTTTATTTCCGGGGATGCCGCCCGCCTTCAGCAGGTCGTATGGAATCTCGTGTCGAACGCGATCAAGTTCACCCCAAAGGGCGGGCGCGTCCAGGTTCGACTGGAGCGCATCAACTCCCACATCGAAATTGTAGTGAGTGACACCGGCATCGGCATTCGCCCCGACTTCCTTCCCCATGTCTTCGAACGCTTCCGGCAGGAAGATCAAACCATTCAACGGCGGCATACCGGGCTGGGGCTGGGGCTCTCCATCGTGCGACACCTCGTAGAACTCCACGGCGGAGAAGTCAATGTTTACAGCCCCGGTGAAGGAGAGGGAACGACGTTTACGGTGGTGGTTCCCTTGATGATTATTCATTCGACCCTTGACCTTGCCCAACGGACCCACCTACGGCTCAGCACGCTCAACCAGCCCCCCCAGATCATACAAAAATTGAAGGGAATCCTCGTGCTTGTTCTGGATGATGAGGCTCACGTCCGCGAGATGTTGGCGACGCTGCTGGGCTACTACGGGGCAGAGGTCATCGTGGCGGCCTCGGCGGAGGAAGCCATCGAGATGTTAGGACATCATCGACTGGACGTGCTCATCAGTGACATCGGCATGGCGGGCGAGGATGGATATGCATTCATGCAACGGGTCAGGCAGTTGCCCGTGGCGCGCGGGGGGCGAACGCCCGCCATTGCCCTCTCTGCGTATGCAAGAGTCGAGGATCGCCTCGCTGCCCTGCACGCGGGCTATCAGATGTATATCACCAAGCCCGTGGAAGCGGCGGAGCTGATTGCCGTCGTTGCAAGTCTCGTGCAGCGGGCGTCGCCGGAGTAAAACTCGTCTATCCACATCTATCAGCGATTGGAGCATAAATGGTCAAGGAACTTTATACAGAGCAGTGGGGCGAGGGGGAGTCGGTGGTCCTCCTGCACGGAATCCTGGAGGCTTTTCCTGGCCGGGTCTGGCAGGCACAGCGCGACATCAACGCTTATCATTTCATTGCCCCGCATCGCCGCAACTACGGGGAGAGCCCCGTCATGGGGCGCAAATCGTTTGAGGTGGATGTGCAGGATACTATCATGTTGCTCAGGGA
>JACCSL010000092.1 GCA_013812995.1 Ardenticatenales bacterium
CGCCCCGTTGCTTTGTTGCGCCAAATGCCTTAAATTTTACCCCTCTCACCTGCTGTCTCGCGCAAAAGGAGCTATGTTTGAGTCCGCTAACCAGCCTGCCCCCGGATTTACCCGCCGTCACGGTGGACCTCGTCATCTTCACGCTGCTCAATGAAGAGTTGAAGGTGCTGCTCATCCAGCGTACCCACCCACCCTTCGAGGGATACTGGACGCTGCCCGGCGGCTTCGTGCAGATTGATGAATCGTTGGAGGCGGCGGCGCGGCGCATCCTATCTGACAAGGGGAAGGTGCGCGAGGTCTATCTGGAGCAACTCTACACCTTTGGCGAGCCCGCGCGCGACCCCCGCGCCCGGATCATCACCGTCGCCTATTTTGCGCTGGTCAACCCGGACAAGCTGGAGACGTACAAAAACTCGCGGCAGCAGGTGGCCTGGCTGCCTGCCTATAACCCGCCCGCCCTAGGCTTTGACCATGACCAGATCATTAGCTACGCCATCCAGCGGCTGCGCTACAAGCTGGAATATACCGCCGTCGCCTTCCAGCTCCTGCCCGATGTCTTCAGCCTGACAGACCTCCAGAACGCCTACGAGCACCTGCTGCGCGAGAAGCTGGACAAGCGGAATTTCCGTCGCAAGGTGCTGGGCACCGGCGTTGTCGAGGACACGGGCGAGCTGCGTGGCGGGGACCATCGGCCCGCGCGGCTCTACCGCTTTAGCGAGACCGCCAAGTTCGAGGGGCAGACGCGGCGGCTCTTTCCCTGACTCTGGTACCAATGTCCCGAGCAATCCCTTGTAAATGGGAGAGCGGTCAGGCTATACTCTAGCCACAACGCGACGCACCCCAGGGTCGTGGTGCGTCGGCTATGCCGGAGCACATAACCCTTTCACAGAAACGAGTCCCCCATGCGGCCAGAGCGGCGCTTTGAACAGTTTTTCCTGTTGGCGCTGTTGGGATTTTCCCTGCTGCTTTCAAGTGGTCAAACCCAGGCAGGCCCACCCCTTCCCATCGACCCCACCGACTTCGGGCTAGTCTTCGTCAACTCGGCGGAGGAAGCGCGCGGCACTGCACGCATTCAACGTGCGGTGAGTGCCGGGGCCAGGATGGACCGCTTTCCCCTATACTGGAATAACATCGAAATCCAGCGTGGTCGCTTCGAGTGGAGCAGGCACGATGCCGCCATCCGCGCCAACGAGGCCCAGGGGCTGGAAACGCTGGCCCTGCTCCTCAGTACCTCCGCTTACTACTACCCCTCCACCCACCCGGCCCCGAATGTGGGCAGCGGACGCCCCGCCAGTAGCATAGCAGAGCCGCTTCCCTCCCTCCCTGATCGACAGCCCTGCGCGGAGGGAATGCGCCCGCCGGGCGCTCTCAACGAGCCTATCTTTGCTGATGGCACGGACCGGCCCGCGCCAGGCAAGGGCATCAACCCGGCCAATCCGTGGGCGCGCTTCGTGGAGGAAGCCGTGAACCGCTACCGCCCCGGCGGCAGTGCCGGGCTGAACGTGCGCCACTGGGAAATCTGGAACGAGCCGGACCTCTGTCATTTCTGGAGCAGCACGCCGCGCCAGTATGCGCGGCTGCTCAAGGTGGCCTACCTGGTCATCAAGCAGGCAGATCCGCAGGCCACGGTCATCTGGGGCGGGCTGGCGCACTACGGGAATCGCGATTTTCTGGAGGGGCTGGTGCAGGCGCTGCGCGAGGATCCGATGGCCGCCACCTACAACGGCTTCTTCGACGCCGCCGCCAGTCATCAGTACTCGGATGTTACGCAGGGGCAGGTGTATACCCAGCGGGTACGGCGCGCCCTCACGGGAACCGGGTGGGAGAACAAAGCTGTGTGGATCACCGAGAGTGGCGTGCCCGTCTGTGGCGATGCCATCGGCCCCCCCTGCCCGGACGCCCACCGCGCCAACTCGGAGGGGCAGGCCGCCTATATCTGGCAGAACGTCGCCTACACGCGGCTGGCGAATGGCGGCCCTATCTTCCACTTCCAACTACACGACGACTGTGGCAACGAGGCGCGCTCCGCCCCGCCCGCCGATGCCTTTGGCCTTGTTAGCAACGAGGGCGACCATCCGTGCGTCCCGCACCGCGCGCAGCCGCGCCTGGCCTACAGCGCCTATCAACTCGCGGCGCGCTATTTCCCGCAGACGCAGGTGCTCTGGGATGACACGCAGGAGGGAGTGCGGCGCGTTGCATTCTACCATCCCGCCACGCGGGAGCGCCGCATCCTCGTCTGGATGACCGGTGATAGCTCAGGTATCGCCCGCGTGCCAGCGACCGCCGCGCAGGGCCGCCGCATTGGCGTGGATGGAAGCTACCAGGACATGACCCCCGTCAACGGGGAGTATCAGATTCCCCTGCCTGGCTCCACGAATATGCGTCGCTCCGGTTCGGCTACCTACATCGGCGGGCTACCCTATTTGCTCATCGAGCGGGATGCCCAGCCGCCCACCACCACCCTCGCCCTGAAAACCCTCTCGGAATTGGAGTTTGAGGTAACCTGGCAAGCCAGCGACCTGGGCTCCGGGCTGCTTGATGTCTCGCTCTGGATGCAGATTGACGATGGAAAGTGGCAGCGCTGGCTGGGCGACCTCCCTGCCGAGGGGGACACCGCCGCCGAGGGCACCGCCGGGCACCGCTATCGCTTCGCGCTGCTCGCTACGGATGGCGCGGGTAACGCCCTGACCACCCCCATCGCCCAGGCAGAGCTAAGCCTCGGGGCGAAGCCGCGCCAGCTACCCAATCGGCTTTATCTGCCGCTGATGGATCGTTAAAGCCGCATCGTATCGACGGGTAGCTTCAGGAGATGACGGCCCGCAGTCTCGTACCAGAGCGGCGCTACCATTGCGTGTTGCGTGGCCGCGTGGACATCTCGGAAGGCGCGCTGGAGCGGGCTGCTGCTGAAGTTGGCCGTCGCGCCGCCCGCCTGGTACATCAGGTCCACGGCCTGGGCGGCGCTGCTCGTCGCGTGGGCAGCGGCCAGGCGCAGCAGCATGCGCTGCTCCACGCTGACGGCGTTGCCCGCACTCACGGCTTCCCATAGCTCTGAGGCCGCGTCTATCAGGAATGCCCGGCCACTCCGTAGCAGTGCCTCTGCCTGGGCCACCTGAACCTGCACCATCCCCTGCTCGGCCAGCACCTTGCGGCTGCCCATCGGCATTTTTGCCCCGGCCAGATCCATCAGGGCATTGATAGCCCCGCGCGCAATTCCGGTGGCGACCGAGGCCACGCTCATGGCGAGCAGCCCGAAAATCGGGAGGCGATACAGCGGTCCTGTCTGGTACAGCGGCCCCTCGATCAGGGAAAGGGCGTGGGCCTCGGGCACGAAGATATCCTGCACGCTGTAGTCGTGGCTGCCGGTGCCCCGCAGCCCGGACACGTTCCAGGTGTCATGGATGATGCTCTCTCGGCCCGGAAAAAGCATGAGTCGCATCTGGGGAACTCCCTTCGGCGAGAGGCGCATGGTGCGATCCTCAAAGAGCAGGCAGCCGCCTACATGCCACTCGCAATGCTCGATTCCGCTGCCGTAGGACCAGCGCCCCGACACCCGATAGCCTCCCTCGACCACCGTCGCCTTTCCCGTGGGCGCGACCACGCCGCCAAAGATTCCGCGCGGCGGGTTTCCAAAGAGCGCCCGTGCGTCCTGCTCGGGTAGGTAGGCGACCACGATGGCACTCGTCGAGCCAATCATCAGAGACCAGCCAGCAGCCCCATCCGCCTGAGCTACCTCCTCAATGACCCGCATAATCGTGAGCGGGTCGGCCTCCGCCCCGCCCAACGAGGCAGGCATGACCATGCGAAAGAGCCCAGCCTCCACCATTGCATCTACCAGGGGTTGCGGGAGGCGGCGAGCCTGCTCTGCCTCCTCCGCACTAGCTGCGACCAGAGGAGCCATCTCGCGGGCGGCGGCGATCAGGGAGTCTGAGAGCGAAACGGTGGTGTCGCGAGTTGAACTCATGGGTTAAAAGTCTCCTTCATGGGTTGAGGTATAGAGTGAGCTAGCGTAGCGCAAGCCGGACACTCTCACCATTTTGCCCTCCAGGCAAGCTATGGCACTATTTTTCGAAGGTCGTCACGCCCCCTTCTTTACCTCATGGCTGTGCTTGTTTACCCTCTCACTCCGATAAAGAAACCTTGCAAAAGATAGGTAATTCAATAGAATCACTCCTACACTAACTTGGAGGTTCTATATTATGAAACCAAAATTTTCTCAGGTGTTGCTGGGTAGCATATTTGCCATTTTGCTCTTGGTCATCAGCGCCAGAACTATGTCAGTCACCGGGCAGGCTGGAACCCCAGATCCTTCTGCACCTAGAGGTATCCCTACCCCCTGGCCCACGATGGTCTTACCACCTATGACACCTGTCATAAGTGATGGTACATGGCAAAGACCTGCTCCCTCTCAAGCTGATGAACTACGCTTTTCAGCTCACCCTACTCCCCCTCCCCATACTCCTTATCATCTCAAAATTGAGCCGTTTGTCTTGCGTGTACCACTAGAGCAAGAAATCAGTGGGGCTGATGTTATTGTGAGGGGAACAGTAAGAAAAGTCTTGCCTTCGCGTTGGACAACACCTGGGGGTGTTCGACCAAGCAATCCATTTGAGACCCCCAATGAGACGATCTTTACTCCTGTGCTAATCGAAGTGGAAGAATACCTAAAGGGTAAACAACCACAGCTTCAATTACTCATATTTGTTGTAGGGGGTATTGCTGGTCAAGACGCGGTCGAAGTTGATTACGGCGATCCTTCTCCCTTCAGAGAAGGACAACAGCTTGTCCTGTTCCTATCCGATCCTCAGTTAGGGGCCTATGCTCCTCAGTTCAAGACTTTAAACGAGGAGCATAGAGGGCAGCGGTATGGTCAGCTTTGGACGATATATGATTATTTTGTAGTGGCTAATAATCGTGCAGTAAACTCGCGATTTAATGAGTCGCTAGATCAACTCATTGCTACCATACGACAGGCTGCACAGTAGGGAATAAGACGCGGTTTTCGACAATGCTAATAGACCTTATATAGGTTTATAGAGTGCAGTTATTGAGGAATCTTGATAGCAAAAGAGAAGACATGGCAATCAAATGTTCACTGATTGATGAGATTTGCTAGAACCTAGGTTCTGCGAAATTATCCCCGTGCTGCAAAGTTTCTAGGAAGTTGAAATGTGGATCGTGGTATTGTCATGTTACTTGAAAGTTTCCTTGAAACATCGAACCACACGATCCAATGTAACATCATAAACCTGTATAGGGACTGATAAACCTTGATAAGGTCTAATGACTTCATCCATTTTAATCAGGAGAAAGCACAGTGTGTCTTCATAGGAAGGTTTCCATCATTTTAGCGATTGCTGTAATGTTCGTTGTGATGTCTTCTTTTTCCACAAATACTCTTGCCTACCAATCAGGGCCAAGGTGGCAACAAACCAATGATGTTTTCTATTATGTTCACCCTCAAATTAATACATTGCTCAGGTTACCGGCAAATGCGCCGCCTGTAGCAGACCTGATACAACAGACCAGCATACAATGGAGTAAAGCATCTGAGGCTCGTTTAATTCGCTCAAACAATGCTTATAACGAGAGTTTCGCTACAACGATCTCAGCTACAAACTACCAAACTTTGCCTCCTTGTGGACCCCTTCCTATCGATCAAAGTTTGATTGCTGCTGCGGTTTGTCTGGTTGCTGCCGATGGGAGTATTTTTTCCACTAAGACATATTTCAACACCTCTCCGAGTTGGTCATGGAATACTAACAGCTTTATGGATTGTAACTCCAATCCGAGAAACGTCGATGTCTCCGCGATAGTGCTCCATGAATTTGGGCATTGGTTAAACCTTGGTCATAACGCTCCGCCCGCAGCGGTCATGAGCCCTCACTGTGGCAACCCGGCAGAAGCTATATTAGACGAAGATGATAGACGCGGAGCAACTCAGTTATATGGTCCACGAACGAGCTTTGAAACAGGCGAAGCGCAAGGCATAGGTAACGAACTTGCTTACTCTAAGGATGTGAGTGGCTATATTGTGGGTGTGCCGCCGGAATTAGGAGTGAGGGCTGCTGAAAACTGGATTCCTATAGAATTTGGGTCCAGATACCTGATGATGGCTGGAAAATCAAACAACAACTACTCCTATGCTTACTTCAGATGGTTCTCCTCCACCAAAGACACAAACAACTTGTAATAGTTCAGGGGGTGGGAAAAAGGGAGGGGGCCTGCTGCCCGGCCCAGTGAGCGGCGAGGGAGTCGGATAAGAAGGGGAGGAGCGGGCGCTGCTGTTGGCGGCAGGTGGCGGTGACGGTCAAGATAGCTTCGGTAAAGCGCAGCCCGGCCTGAGAGCGCGAGCCGAAGCAGCCTTTGCGCCACAGGACCGCGGGACGCAAGGCGCGTTCGGCGGCGTTATTGGTGG
>JACCSL010000095.1 GCA_013812995.1 Ardenticatenales bacterium
CCGCTGGACAAGCAGCGCAGGCCCAAAGGCGAACCCGTTGTCGCTGCCGATGGTGTGGCGATGGCCGGGCGCGGCGACCTGGTGACCATCGTCGCCTCCCGCGAGGCGGCGTTGGTGCTCCCGGAGAGTTTTGTGCCGGTGGACCATGCCATCACCAGCATCGTGGACGAGGTGAATATTTGAGTTTTTATGAGGGAGGGGGCGAATGAAAAATAACAAAAGCTGCCCGAAATGCCAATCCAAGGACATTATCCGCGTCACGAGTAACCAGAACACCGTGCTTTCAATCGGGTGGTTCCGCGCTGTCGCTATCACTCGCTATGTCTGCGCGCCATGCGGGTACACGGAGGAGTGGATCGAGTCTGCAAGTGACATCGAAAAGCTCCGCCGCCAGTACAAACAAGTCTGATTAGTGGGAGAGCCAGAGATGAAACTTGCACGCGTGGTGGGAACGGTGGTAAGCACCATCAAACATCCTTTCTTCGAGAACAAAAAGCTGCTTCTCTGCGACTTTGTGACGCCGGAGGGTGCCGAGGCTGGGGGCTACACCATCGCGGTGGATGCAGTAGGGGCGGGCGTGGGGGATCTCGTGTTGCTGCTGGACGAGGGAACGAGCGCGCGCCAGATTCTGGGGGTGGAGGGCGCTCCCGTGCGCACCATCGTCGCGGGCATCGTGGACGAGGTATATGTACCATGAGGGCACGCGGGCGAACAGCGCGGGAAAAGCAGCTCCGCACCGAGATGGTCGAGGCGGGGCGGCGGATGCACGCGCTGGGCGTCGCGGCGGGCAGCGATGGCAACCTGAGCGCACGCCTGGATGACGACTTGTTTCTCATTACCCCCAGCGGCTTTTCCAAGGGATTCCTGCACCCCGAGCAACTGCTGGTCGTGAACCTGGCCGGCGAGCTTCAGCCGAGCTTCCACCCCATGCGGCGCACCCTGCGCCCCTCCACTGAGATGTTCATGCACCTGGAGGCATACCGCCAGCGCCCCGATGTCCTGGCCGTCATCCACGCCCACCCACCGATGGGCATTGCCTGCACCGTTGCCAACATCTCGCTGGCTAGCTGCGTTCTGCCCGAGGTAATCTACCACCTGGGCTCGATTCCCACGGCCCCCTATGCTACGCCCGGCACCGCCGAGGGAGCCGCTTCCGTGCGGGAGCTGGTCAAGCACCACGAGGCGATGCTCCTGGACCATCACGGCTCGCTGACACTGGGGGACACGCTGCTCACCGCACTGATGCGGCTGGAGTGGATCGAGCAGGCTGCGACAATCATGCTGGCCGCGCACGCTGCGACAGAGGGGCAGGTGGCGGAGCTGCCGCGCGAGCGCGTGGAGCGGTTGCAGAGCATCCGCCACTTGGCTCTGACAGAGCGTGGCCGGGCGGAGAGTGCGCCTTGCTCGGCCTGCCAGATACGCGAGGCAACGCCCCCGCCCGTAGACGCCGAATTGGTCCGCGCTATCACCGAGGCGGTTCTCCACTCTCTCAATTCGCAGCGGTAAAGGGGGCTGAGTCCCAGTCGATGGGACGCTGGGGGATTTGATTTTTCTAAAGTTCCTGCTATTATCTGCCAATCCTTCGCATAAGCCCCGTTCGTCTAGCGGTCTAGGATATCACCCTTTCAAGGTGGAGACACGGGTTCGAGTCCCGTACGGGGTACTAGAACAAAAAAAGCTCACGCCGTCGCGTGAGCTTTTTTTGTTTGCGGTTGGGGGCTAGCTGCCACCGCCAAAGGCCAGTGATAGAACATAAAATACGAGCGAGCAAGCACAGAGTGTGGGCAGGAGTAGAACCCCTACAATTCCTGCAATGATGCGGGCCTGCCCGGGCTTCTTCGGGTGTGGTGGGCGCTTGCGAAGATTGATCGTTGATTTCCCACTCCCTGCTCCCATGCTAGCGGGTGGTGGGGTGGGGGTTGGACGGGCCGCCGCTTCGCGCCGCTCGCGGCTTTCCTTGGCGGCGACGGAGTCCGATGCTTTCGCCCCCCCTTTGGAGCTACTGGCGGGAGGCGGTGTCTCCCGCGCGGCGGGCGGCGTTGGGGGCGGCGCTGACCGCTGCGGGGGTGGTTCCGGGGCAGGCTCTGTTTGCGCCTGAGCCATAGAGGCAGAGAACATTCCTTCCTGAGCCGCCTCATTGCTGGGGTCCAGTTGGATCGCGCGTAGATACGACTCTTTGGCTTTCTCAAGCTGCCCTTCTGCGGCCAGCACATCACCCAGATCGGACCAAGCTTTGGAACTCTTCGGGTTGGTACGAACAGCAGCCATGGCCTCTTGCTTACGGCTCATATAAAATACCTCTCGATCAAGACGTGGGGATCTGGCTTGAGCGTATCCAGGAATAATTGGATTCTAGGCAGCATCTTAACATTACGTCATCTATCTTGGCAAGCAGGGTATCTCTCTGATTTAGCCCAGCACACGGCCTAGCGTGAACCACTCGACATTCCAGCCCTCTCTCTTGCTTGAGACAGGCTTGACCACATCAAAATCCCGCTGAACGGTGGCCTGACCGCACGGCCAGACTTGACTATCCAGCGGCTGGCTGCTGGCAAGGAGCTGCAAGTGCAGCACTCCCTCCTGCCTGCTTTCCCAGACAAAGGCGCTTGAGGCATCGACGACGAGTTGGCTCGTGCCATCCCGGGGCCAGAGGCGTTCCAGCGCGTGCTCCTTCGGGTAGAGACGGTAGAGAATGACGAAGAGGGCCTGCGTGCCTCTATTGTGCAGCGTAAACTCGATGCGGTCATTCTTGCGCAGGGGCAAGGCTGCTGCGCCGAAGGTCAGGGGAATCTCGGTGCGAGTCCAGGGTAGAGCCTTGGCGGCAAGCCGCAGCCCCATGCCCTCGCCCGTCCCAATGGGAATCGCCAAGCGCTCGATGGCGGAGGGTTTCCGCTGATGCAGATCGTAGCAGATGATCCGGTTGAGCAGGCGTGCGACGGTGTATGGCTCCTTCAGAGGATAGCGTAGGCCCTCCAGCTCTTTCCCATCGCGCGTCTTCGCCAGCCAGCTTTCTCCCTCTTGCAGGATGTTGTAATCGCCTAGCTCCCTCGTCTCCAGCAGGAAGGGACTTCCTTCAACTTCCCGCCGTAGAAAAAGCTCAATGGTCGTCCTGGGGGCCTCCTCGCGTGCCTTTCTGAATGCCTGTTGTTCGGAGAGGGAGAGGAACAACTTATACCATTCCTCGCGAACCTTCTCAGCGCCCGGCCCGAAATAGAGAGTGGGGCGCTTTGCTAGCGCGGCCAGTTGGAGTGGCTGACCCGGCTCTAGCATCTCTGTGTTCGCCTCTACCGGCACGGCACGCGCCTTGCGGAGCCAACACTCCGTCACCGTCCACTGGCCGCGCGGCTGTTTCAAAGACCAATCGGTGAAGGCAGTCAGCACGCTACCCACCTCGATGCCATCCAGACTGCCCCCATCGAAGATGATGGCGTTTTCTTCCACCTGCTGAATAGAGAAGAGGGGGAGCGGGCGGGGAAGTCTCTCTTTGCTGAAGAGTTGGCGCTCATGATCGCCGGAAAGCTCGGGATATTGGTTCTCTTTTTGCGGATGGTCTGGTAGCCGCCCCCGCACGGCGCGGGCTAGTTCCTGGTAGCTCATTGGGCCACCCGCGCGGGCGAGCACCTCCAGCAAGGCAGTGGTCATTGCGCCGCGCCATTCGGTTTTGCCATCCGGGCCAGGGCGTGGAATCTCATAGCTCAGCTGCGTCCCGAGGGAGCCCGCTAACAGGGTATATCCGGTGAACACTTTTCCGTAATGCTCACTCAGACGCTCCAGGGTCACCGTTCCATCTAGCACTGTCTGTAGGGTACGGCGGCGCGCATTCCCGTCTCCCGTCAGCCGGGCGACAGGAGCCTGGGGCTCAGGTTGTTCCCGCGTTGACTGATTCCCTGTACGAGTGGCTCCAGCCGAATGACAGGAATCCAGGATGACCGTGAGGCGCACCCCCTTGTCGATCAGCTCGGCGATGAGGCAGCGCAACTCCCGGTCCAGGAGGTCCAGCACCTCGCCGGTGCGTGCGTCGGCGGGCACCAGCGTTTCCCCCCGCGCATCCCCAAAGCCAATGGCGACGTCTAGCGCGGTGGTAGAGCCGTGACCACTGTAATAGAAGAGCCCCTCTTCGCCTGCTTTCAGCTCCTTCAAGAGAAAGTCACGGAAGCCGGAGATGATAGCGGCGCGCGTGGCCTTCTGGGTGGGGGGCGTAGCGGGCGCGGTGAGGAGGCGAATATGGCTCTCCGCCATGCGGTACTGCGCTTGTAGGAAGGCCGCCACCGCCGTGGCGTCGCCGACACAGCCGCGCAGGTCGGCGATATGGGCCGCGTCGTACTCATTGATTCCGACAATCAAGGCGCGGGCAGGGCGAAAGGCTGTTTCCACAGAACCACCTCTTTTCAAAGTAGGGCGCGGGACGCGGCGGGGGTGACGATGGCGCACGCTTCGGCTCACTGACCTCCCCCTCTCTTTCCCATCCCTTTTTCAACTAACGATATGTTCCCCCAAGTAAAACCGCCCTGTCAAACTCTGTCAATAACGGAAAGGCAAAAGGCAAAAGGCAAAGGGCAAAAGTAACAGCACGGAAAGGCCATTAAGGGGCATTTTCTTTTGATATACCCAGACCTTTACTCGGTGGCTTAGCCTTCGTCACACCCCTACTGTCATTGGCAAAGAAAATTGATAGCCCAATCCATCCGGACGTGCTTTATGGGCATATGAACCCTATAAATTGTCGTTGTCGTTACTTTTGCCTTTTGCCTTTTGCCCTTTGCCTTTCCGTTCCCCCTTCCTGGTAGCTTTTGAGAGGCGATTGGAAGTCATTGAAGGGAAGCCAGTGCTACACTTTACCCATTCTCTGCCACCTTTGGAGTCAATCGTCCAGGCAGAAGAGGAGGAAGGGTATGAGTCCCATCATGAAACCCCAGCGCCCCGCCGGTATCGTGGGCTATGGGGCCTACATTCCAAAATACCGCATCGTCGCGGAAGAGATTGCACGGGTCTGGAAGGGAGCGCAGGCGGCGGAGCTGCCGATCCGGGAAAAGAGCCTCCCCGGTCCCGACGAGGATGTCATTACCATGTCCATCGAGGCTGCGAGCAATGCCCTGCGGCGTGCCCAGGTCGAGCCCGAGCAGGTGCGGGCGGTCTGGGTCGGGTCCGAGAGCCATCCTTACGCGGTAAAGCCGAGCGGTACCGTCGTGGCGCAGGCGCTGGGAATCACCCCGGCGACCCTATCGGCCTCCTTCGAGTTTGCCTGCAAGGCGGGAACGGAGGCCATGCA
>JACCSL010000154.1 GCA_013812995.1 Ardenticatenales bacterium
TCATCGAGGAGCGTCTAGTGGGGTCGGAACTCTCCATGCTCGCCTTCTGCGACGGGACACACTATCGCCTCATGCCCGCTGCCCAGGACCACAAACGGCTGCGCGACGGAGGGGAGGGGCCGAACACGGGCGGTATGGGAGCCTTCGCGCCCTCCCCCCTCGCCACGCCCGAGGTGCTGCACGAGATCGAGGCCCGCGTTATCCAACCGACTCTGGAGGGCATGGCGGCGCGCGGGATGCCCTATATCGGGGTGCTCTACGCAGGCATTATGTTAACCCGTGAGGGACTGAAGGTGCTGGAGTTCAACTGCCGCTTCGGGGATCCGGAGACGCAGGTTATTCTACCCCTGCTGGAAAGCGACCTCGCGGAGGTATGCCTGGCCTGCATCGAGGGACGGCTGGACGCGATGAACCTGCACTGGCGGCCTGGCGTGGCGACCACGGTGGTCATGGCCGCGAATGGCTATCCTAGCTCCTACCCCAAGGGTCATGCCATTGCGGGGGTCGATGCGGCGGCGGCGCTGCCCGATGTCATTCCCTTCCACGCGGGCACCGTGCGTGTGGACGAGTGGCTCGTCACTGCCGGGGGCCGCGTTCTTGCCGTGACGGGCGTCGGCGACACGCTGGAGGAGGCGCGGCAGCGCGCCTATGAGGGCGTGGCGCAGATCAAGTTCGAGGGCGCGTTTTACCGCAAGGACATTGGGAAGAAGTCGGTGTCCAGTACGCCATGACAGACCCGCGCTTTGCATTGGCACTCAAAGCTCTTCATCGACTTCAGCAGGGGGTTCGCCGCGACAAACATGAGCAATCTATACAAAGAGGCAGGCGTAGACATTGACGCGGGACAGCGCACCGTAAATCTGATGAAAGAGGCGGTGCGCTCGACCTTCACCCCGGCGGTGCTGGCGGACGTGGGCAGCTTTGGCGGGCTGTACGCGCTGGAGGGGCTGCCGGAGCGGCCCGTGCTCGTCGCCTCGATGGACGGGGTGGGCACGAAGGTGAAGCTCGCCGCGCAGCTTGGGCGCTGGGAGGGCATTGGCGCGGACATCGTGAACCACTGTGTGAACGATATTCTGGTGCAGGGAGCGCGCCCGCTCTTCTTCCTGGACTACATCGCCAGTAGTCGCCTCGTGCCGGAGCAGGTCGCGGCGGTGGTGACGAGCATGGCGGAGGCGTGCCGCGCCGTGGGCTGCGCGCTGCTCGGCGGGGAAACCGCAGAGATGCCCGGCGTCTACACCGAGGGAGCCTTCGATGTGGCGGGCACGGTGGTGGGCCTCGTGGCGCGCGCTGAAATTTTGCCGCGACAGGCCGAGATGGTCGCCGGGGATGTGCTCGTCGGGCTGCCGAGCAGCGGCCCGCACACCAACGGCTACTCGCTCATTCGCCGCCTGATCGAGGGGCGCGACCTGGAAGCGTCTTTTGACGAGACAGGGAGAACTCTGGGCGAGGCCCTGCTGGAGCCCCACCGCTGCTACCTCGCGGAGGTCGAGCGGCTGCGCGCCGCTGCGGTTCCGCTGAAGGGCCTCGCACACCTCACCGGGGGCGGCTTCACGGACAACATTCCACGCATCCTACCGCCGCACCTCGTCCCTGAGATCAACGAGGGAAGCTGGGAGGTGCCGACGCTCTTCCAGCAACTTGTGGCGTGGGGTAATATCGCCCCGGCAGAGGCGCGCCGCGTCTTCAACATGGGCATCGGCATGGTGCTCGTGCTGGCGGAAGAAGAGATAGAGCAAGCTCTATCTCTTCTTCCGGGGGCGGTGCGTATCGGGCGGCTGGCGGAGCGCGGCGAATGAGCAAGGAACACGCGCGCCTCGCGGTGCTCCTCTCCGGTCAGGGCTCGAACTTCCAGGCCATTCTCGACGCCATCGACGCCGGGACGCTGCCCGCCGAGGTGGTTATCGTTGCCACCAACCGCGCTGATGCCTACGGGCTCCAGCGTGCCACAGCGCGAGCCATTCCGACACTCTGCCACTCACTGGCCCCCTACCGCGAGAGCGGACGCAGCCGCGCCGACTACGATGCAGAACTCGCACAAAAGCTGCTCCCCTACCGCCCCGACTGGGTGGTTCTGGCCGGGTGGATGCACCTGCTCAGCATGTCCTTTCTCCAACACTTTCCGCAGCGCGTGGTGAATCTTCACCCCGCGCTTCCTGGCCAGTTTCCCGGCACTCACGCCATCAAGCGCGCCTTCGCGGCGTTCCAGCAGGGCGAGATTAGCGAGACGGGCATCATGGTTCACCTGGTACCGGATGAGCGGGTAGACGAGGGGCCGGTACTCGCCACCACAAGCGTTCCTATCCTGCCCGACGATACGCTGGCGGCGCTGGAAGCGCGGATGCACGCGGCGGAGCACGACCTGCTCGTGTGCACGCTGGCCCAGGTGATTCAATGACAACCATCCTGATGATGGCCGGAGCTATCGGCCTGGCCCACCTGCAACGTCTTGTGCTCGTCGGCCAGGCGCTGCGAGAGCAGGGAGCCAACGTGGTTTTCGCCTACCGCGAGGCGCACGCTATCCTCCAGCAGCACGCCTTCCCGACACATGTTGTCCCCGACCTCACGCCGCCAACCCGCTTTGCCGACAATGTGTTCGCTCAGTACACGCCCGAGCTCATCGAGGCGTGTGTGCGGCGCGAGCGAGAGGTTATCGAGGAGGTGAGGCCGGATGTGATCGTGGGCGATTTTCGCCCCACCGCCGCCATCTCCACGCGATTGGCGCGGGTTCCCTTCGTCGCCATCGTCAACGCCTATATGACCGACGCGTTCGACCCGGTGGAGGCCCTGGCGACGAGCGGTGGTAAGGTTCAGAACCGCGCGGCCTCGTTCATTGGCAAGCAGATTCAGAAGCAACAAAAAAGAAGTCTCGCAGCCCCGTTTCGTCAGGTCGCTCGCGCCCACGGGTTGAACGATCTGCAAAGCCTCTATGATTTTTTCTCTGGCACCCTAACGCTGCTGGCGGAGCTGCCGGAGTTCTGCCCGCTACCCCACCTGCCCGCCAGCCACCGCTATGTGGGAC
>JACCSL010000178.1 GCA_013812995.1 Ardenticatenales bacterium
CGTGTCTCGCGCGGGTCAGGCCAGACAACAATCGAGGTGCCAAAGATCAGGATTAGTCCGCCGAGCCATACGAAGGAGACAAGGGGGTTGCGGAAAAGCTTGTACGTCACCGTGCGATCCTCGTTGATCCCGGTCAGCACGATGTACAGATCCTCGGTGGGGAAGCTCTTAACCGCGACTTCGGTCTCACGCTGACCGCCCGGCACCTTGAAATGGAAATCAAGCGCAGGCTCCATGCGAGCCAGTTCTGCCCCCGCCTCGTTCCGCACGATGAGTGGGGCGGAGAGCCGTTCCTTGACCTCGTCACGACCCTGCATCAGTCCGGTGTGCTCCATTACATAGCTGCCAAAGACGAACTGATCGCCCTCGGCAACCGTGACATCTACCTCGCTCTGGTAGAAACTAGACATAACAATGCCCAGCGCCATCGCGGTGACCCCCAGGTGAATGATATAGCCCCCGTAGCGGCGGCGATTCTTTTCAATGAGGGATAGCAGAGAAGTCAACGCCCCGCCCTCGCCCCGTTGCCGCTGCGCCTTCCAGCCGCGCCAGAATTCCATGCTATGCCCCACGAGAACAAAGACGATCAGGGACAGAGCCATGAAAACACCCCATTCGCGCACACCCGCCACTGCCAGGATGGGCAGCGTGAGCAGCCCCGCCACCGAGGGCGGAAGCAGATGGCGATAGAGTTGCTGCTGGCTCGCGCGCCGCCAGGGCAGGAGAGGCGCGATTCCCATCAGGAAGAGCATCACCAGGAGAATCGGTCCCACCACTACGTTGAAGTAGGGCGGTCCTACCGTGACACGTTGCCCAGTGGCTACCTCGGAGATAATCGGATAGACCGTGCCCCAGAAGACCGCGAAGGCGATTCCTACGAAGATAATATTGTTGGTCAGGAAAGCGCTCTCGCGCGAGAGAAGCGAGTCCAGTTCATTGTCCGCGCGCAGCAGGGGCAGGCGATGGAAAAGCAGCAAGAGCGAGCCCAACAGCATGAACGCGATGAAGCTCAAGAAGTAGACCCCGATATTGCCCTCCGCAAAGGCGTGGATTGACTCAATGATACCGGAGCGGGTGAGGAAAGTGCCGAAGATGCTCATCGTGAAGGCGAGGATAATCAGCACCACATTCCATACCTTGAGCATCCCGCGATGCTCCTGCACCATCACCGAGTGGAGGAACGCGGTTCCGATCAGCCAGGGCATGAGCGAGGCATTCTCCACGGGATCCCAGGCCCAATAACCACCCCAGCCCAGCTCGTTGTAGGCCCAGTGGCCACCCAGCCCGATGCCGATGGAGAGGCTCCCCCAGGCCAGCAGCGTCCAGCGGCGCGAGAGGCGAATCCACCCCGCGCCGGTCCGCTTTGAGAGGAGCGCAGCCATCGCAAAGGCGAAGGGCACCGTAAAGCCCACAAAGCCACCATAGAGCAGCGGCGGGTGCATAATCATGGAGGGGTTTTGCAGGAGTGGGTTCAGGCCGCGCCCATCCGGCGGCACCACGCCGATGACCTTCATGGAAGAGGCAAAGGGCGGAGCCTCGAAGTTGACAAGCAGCAAAAAGAACGCGCACACCAGCATCATCGTGGCCGTGGTGTAGGCCATGAACTCAGCGTTGTCCTCGCGGTGCACCCACAGGACGGCGCTCGTATAGATGCAGAGGAGCAGCAGCCAGAAAAGCAGAGAGCCCTCTTGCCCGCCCCAGACCCCGGTGATGGTATAGAAGATAGGTTGCCCAATCGAGGTTTGCTTCACCACATAAGCGACGGAGAAATCCTGCGCAATCAGCAGATACTCCAGGATGGCAAAGGCGGCCACCGAGAGCCCAATCGTGCCCCAGGTCGCCGCGTAGCCACTGGCAACCAGCTCGGGCAGACGGCGACGGGTGCCCACCAGCAGGCTCACGATGCTGTAGACAGCAAGCATCAGTGCCGCCATCAGGAAGAGTTGTCCAATCTCGGCCATCAAAGTTGCTCCTCAGTCAACCGTCACGAGGCTCTAAAAAGCCCACACAAGGTGGGCTTGACAGGACCGCAACGCATCTCAGGTTAATTTTGGGTGGTATCGTTGTTGTGGTTCGCGGGAACCGCCGCGCCATTTTGCTGAGCCTCCTCATACTTCGAGGGGCATTTGACCAGAATCGTATGGGCTTCCAGCGTTCCACTCTCGTTCACCACACCCTCCACAATCACACTCTCACTCTTCATAAAGAGATCTGGCATCGGATCCTTGTAGACCACTGTGCGGCGCACGCCGCTCTGCGGGTCCACTAGATCGAAGGTGAGCGAGATCGCGCGCGAATCATAGTCGACGCTCTCTTTGTCCACCGTCGCATTCACCCGGACACCCTGATCCTCAAGGTTGGCGGCGCGCGCGGCCAACTCATCCAGCGTCAGGTAGTAATTGCCCCCTGTGCGAATACCATTGTAGATAAGCGCCGCAATCGCCAGCATGATGAGGGCACCACCAGCAAAGAATTTGGCCTTGCCAGAGGATGCGGGTCTTTTAAGCTCGGAAATCGTTTGCATGACTAAGCCTCCGGGGAAGAGTATAGCACAGGGCCAAATGGCCCTTCAACCAGATTCGCCTTTTCTGTGACAAACCTCACGCGCCTCTGCTGACAGAAATCGTTGAATCTCAATGCGATAGCCGTTGGGATCGCGCGCAAAGAAGTGGTAGATGCCAAACTCCTCATTGCGTTCCGGGGCTCTCACAACGATGGCTCCCGACCCGCGCAGACGATCATACCAACCATCCACATCATCGCTGATAAGGGTGAGAATCACGGAATACCGCGCCCGGAGGCCCACGAGCTTGAGCCATGGGAGGAAGGGCGCGGCGCTGAAAAAGCCCTGCCCGTAGCGGTGTGGGCCTCTGCTTTGGGTTGATAGGTATAGCCATCGACGCGATGCAGCAGACGGCAGTGGCGATGGCTGATACCCTGAACGAGCGCACGGCTCGTGCGAATATCGAAACTGCCCGTAGCACGCACGGCCACGCGTCCTACATAGACCCCTTGATGCTTTCCGCTCGGCACAACGGCCTTCACAATGTCGCCCGTCTGAAAGCCGTGGACATACTTGGCCTGCTTGGCGCGCGTACGGGGGAAGCCATACTTATCCATCGCGCACATCTGCCGCGACCCGTGGCCGGTCGCCCGCATGGTGAGCGGGTGCAACGTCCCCGAAGTCCAAAGGTGCTCGGGGGTGCTGGCCCCCACGCAGGCCGCATCCAGCCAGTGCGTTTTGGGCAGGCCGCGCGTCGTGCGATTCCACTTGGTCCGCCCGCCGATGCCGACTTCCACCGGCAACCCCGTAGCCTGGAGCGCCTCATACAGCGCCCAGCGGGTGCTGTTGACGGCGGCGGCATCCTTCAGGGGCGCTTTGGCGTGGGCGAGGATGTGCGCCAAGCGTACTGGGTCGTGCGCCAGGAACTCGCGCACCTCGTGATTGCTTTTCGCCTGATTGCAGGGGACACACGCCAGCGTCAGATTGCTCACGCGGTGGCTGCCCAGCCGCCCGCGTGGGATGATATACTCGACTTCTAAGGGCACATGCTGTGCATCACAGTAAGCACACTGCCGCCCCCACTTTGCCAGGAGGTACTCTTTGACCTCAATGCCCTCCAACGTCCCCTGCTGATACTCGATCCCACTGATTTCAGGATTCTGGAGGGCCTGCGTATCGAAGCGCACCAGTTCCATCGACAACGCCTGAATCGGGCAGACG
>JACCSL010000203.1 GCA_013812995.1 Ardenticatenales bacterium
GGGCCACACCGCCCAGTAGGGGACCGCCGCCAGCCAGTGCTCGTTCTCCACAACCACACGCTCCCGCTGTGCTGCCTCTAGCTCGACATAATCCAGCAGCAGCGGGCGGTCATGCTCTTCAAAGTAGGCGCGCTGCTGCGTCTCTTCCTTCGCGACCTCGTTGGGCAGGCTCTGCTGCCCCCAGAGCTGTCCATGCGGGTGCGGGTTGGAGCAGCCCATGACCTGTCCCTTGTTCTCGAACAGTTGCACCCAGCGATACTCCGCGCCCAACTCCTCAATCTGCTGCGCCCAGAGGTCCACCACACCGCGAATCTCCGCTATTCCCAGCTCTGGCAGTGTCAGGTCGTGGCGTGGGGAGAAGCAGATGACGCGGGCGGTGCCCTGCTCGCTCTGGGCACGCAGCAGCGGGTGGCGCGGCTCGGGTGAGGGCGGGCTGTCGGGGAGAATCGCGGCGAAATCGTTGGTGAAGACGAAGGTTGTCTCGTAGGCCGGGTTCCGCGCGCCCCCCGCCCGCTCATTGCCGGGGCAGAGATAGCAGCCAGGGTCATGCGCGGGGCGAGCATCGGGGGGCGGCGTCTCGCGCTGCCCCTGCCAGGGGCGCTTCATGCGATGGGGCGAGACAAGCACCCACTCTCCGGTCAGCGGGTTGTGGCGGCGGTGCGGGTGCTCGGTCGGGTCGAACGCGGTTGTCATCTTGGCCTACCTCCCTATAATCCTCAGCCGTTTCGAGTCGAAACGAAGCACTCCCCTGACAAATCTCTGCTAAAAGAGCTTTTATGCGTTGGCGAATGATATTTTACCTCAGTTTGCTGCTCTATGTCCTGGTGGGCAGCTACCAGTTGGTTCTTCCTGGCATGAACTATGACGAAGCGCTGGATGCGGTCCCCGCCATGCAATTTGTGCTGGGGCAGCCGCTAGATAGCGCGGGAACCGTGCAGGTGGCTGGGCGCGAGTGGCCGTTGATGGTTATGCCCTACATCGGGGCGACGAGCAGCTATCTCTACATCGCCGCGTTTGCGCTCAAGGGTGTCTCCCTCCTGACGCTGCGCCAGGCGAACCTCTTTCTTGGCTTCTTAACCCTGCTCCTGATGTGGGGCTTTTTGCGCGACTTTCTGGATGAGCGGGTGGCGACGCTCTCCACGCTCCTGCTCTCGCTGGACCCCACCTATCTCTTCTGGACGCGCTTCGGGGCCTATGTCTCGCTTCCGCTGGTGCCACTCGCGCTGCTGACGCTGTGGTTTCTTTATCGCTGGTACAGTCGCGGGCAAGCGAGATACCTACTCTTGGCCGCGTTTTTTGCGGGGTTGGGGCTCGCGACAAAGATTCTTTTTCTCTGGCTCCTCGCCGCGCTTGGACTGGCCTGGCTCCTGCTGACGCCCCTTCTGCGCCCCTGGCAGGGCTGGGGAACGTGGCTCTGGCCGCTGGAGCGCACGCCGCTGCGGCTGTGGCTGGCGAGCGGGGCAGTGCTAGTGCTCGGCACGAGTATGTTGCTACTCTACAACCTCCAGGGTCTGAACACACTCGACCTCATCGTGAGGAACGCGGGCAGCACGGAGCTGTACGGAGTCAACAACCTGGATATTCTGGGCAACCTGCGTATCGTCTTCTTTGATGACTTCCGCACGATGATGGACGGTGGCTGGGTGGCGGGCGTAGTGGGCAGCCCCCGCACAAACCCTGTCACGCTCCTCGCGCTGCTGCTGGCGCTGGGAACGCTGGGCTGGCTCGCGTGGCGAGGGTGGTCGAGCTACAGCCCGCGCCGCCTGGCACTGCTGGCGTTGCTTCTGGTCGCGATTATCTTCCAGAGCGCCTTTACGATTACCAGCCTCGGCTCGACCCACCTGGCGATACTCTGGCCCATCCCGCAGGCGCTCATCGCGGCGGCACTCTTCACCCTGGCCGACAAAATCACGCAGCGAAGCTACTCCGCGCTGATTCTGGGCGCTGTCATCGCGCTGCTTCTGGGTGCAGAGAGTTGGACGACTTGGGACTATCACCGCACGCTGGCACGGACGGGCGGCGATGATTATTACTCGGCAGCGGTCTCAGTGCTGGCGCTGGACCTGGAGCAAAGCGGTACCACGGAGCCCATCGCGCTGGACTGGGGCTTTCGCCGCAATCTCCAGTTTCTGACGCAGGGAAAGGTCAACCCGGAGGAACGCTTTGTCTACTACGAGAACCTGCTGCCCCCCTTCTCGGAGTACATCAACTGGCGCGTGACGCAGGAGCCAACGCTTTACCTCTTCCACCCGCCGGAGCACACCGCCTTTGGGGGGCACTGGGAGCTGTTCGAGGAGGCGGCCTACCGCCATCATCTTGAGCCTGTGCTCTGGAAAGAGTACACGCAAGGGAATGGAGAGCCCATCTACCTCGTTTACCAGCTTGAGCCGGTGCCGCCCCTTTTCGAGCCGCCGACCATGCAGCACGCGCGCACGGCGCAGGTGGGGGAGGAAATTGCCCTGCTGGGCTACGATCTTGACCCTTCTCCCCACCGACCCGGCGAGCGCGTGTCCCTCACACTATATTGGAAGGCGCTTCAGCAACCCACGCGCGGCTACAAGGTCTTTGTCCACCTCTTTGACGCGCAGGGCACGGTCGTGGCGCAATCGGACAGCATCCCGATGAGCTGGGGCCACCCCACCACCGACTGGCTGGAGGGCGAAATCATCCCGGACCGCGTGCGCCTGGGGCTCAGCAACGATGTACCACCGGGCAGCTACGCTCTTTTCATCGGTATGTACGATGAGGTTACCGGGGAGCGGCTACCGCTTATTTTCGATGGGCAGCGCCAGGCGGGCGATACGCTACGGATTGGGGAGATTTTGGTAACGAATGACTAAAACGTAAAACGTAACTGGTTCTGATGGAATTTGTGGTTGAGGGGTGGCTCTGCGTGGTGGCCCTCTCCCCGGCCGTCGGCCGCCCCTCTCCCGATATCGGGAGAGGGGACACGG
>JACCSL010000212.1 GCA_013812995.1 Ardenticatenales bacterium
GTGTAGTAGAGGACGATAGTACCGTAAACCTCCTCCTTGACAACCAGGGGGACCGCCAACAGCGCCTCGAAGCGCTGCGCGAGTAGCGCAACATCTCCTGCTGCTCCGACTCGCCGAGCAGCATTCCTTCTGCTTCCAGAAAACGAGTGATATGGCTGACCGCCACGGGCTGCCGCCCCTGGACTGCCTGACCCACGGCTCCCTGGCCTACCGCAATATTCATAGTTGACACATACTCATCCGAGAGCCCGCGCGCCGCGACGATGGCCAGCGGCCCTTCCCCAGTCGGCAGATGGTAGAGGGCGCTGGCGTCGCTCCCCAGCAACCGCCCGGCTAGAGCCACGATGTAGTCTAAAATTTCCTCCAGTGGACGGTTGGAGTTCAGCAGAGCCAGCATGTCGCGCAGCCCCTCCGCCACCTCGCGCCGCCGCTCGATCTCGTGGGTTCGCTCAACGACCCGCCGCTCCAGGTCCAACGCGTGGCGCTCCATGTCCTCGCGGAGCTGCGCCTGCTGGAGCGCCACCGCCAGCTGGTTGGCGACATCGTGGGCGATCTCTAACTGCTCGTCGTTGAAGTCATCCGCTCGCTCAGAGGCGAGATAGAGCAGGCCAATCAGCTCGTCCTCCACGCAGAGCGGCATTTTCAGAGAGGCCTGGGCTCCCTCGACGCGACCAGGAGCGCGCATGAGGACATGGTCCCCTTCCTGGAGCACCTCGACATTTCCGAAGCTCTCCAGGGCCAGGCACTCCCCCTCGCGCGGGGCGTTGCTCGCCGGCCCGCTAGAAGCGAGCACAAGGGCCTCGCCTACCGCGAAATCGAAGAGCATCACACTGATATGAAGATAGGGTGTGGCCTTCTGGAGACGAGTGAGCGCGCCATTGGCAATCTCCTCCGGCAACTCGGCGGAGAGGATGGCGCGATCAATCTCACGCATGGACTCCAGCCGCTGGGCATAGCGGCGCAGTGACACCTCCGCCGCCTTGCGCTCGGTAATCTCCGTGATGAAGCTCATCGTCAGAAGGCCCTCGCTCGTCCGAATGTAGCTGAGCCCCACCTCCACCGGGAACTCACTCCCATCCTTGCGCAGCGCCATGAGGTCCCGGCCATGCCCCATCGAGCGCACTCCGGGGTCGTTCAGATAGTCCGCGCGGTGGGAAACATGCGTCGGCTGATACCGTTCCGGGAGCAGCAATTCCACCTTTTGTCCGATTAATTCCTCACGCGGATAGCGAAACATCTCCTCTGCCTTGCCATTGACCAGCACGATGTAGCCCTGCTCATCGACCAGCACAATGCCCACCGAGGCGGTTTCGAGCAGGGTCTGGAACTTGGCCTCGCTCTCGCGTAGGGCAGCCTCTACATGAGCGCGAAGATGACTCTCACTCATCGAACTTCTCCTTCATTCCCCGAGCGGCTCGGGGTGAATCACAACACGACCAAGGGAGGGAATAGCATTGCGGAGCCGCCGTTCCAGCCGGCCCATCGCCTCGTGGACCTCCGCCAGATCGGCGTCCGGATCGAAGGTGCAGTGCAGGGAGATATGGTAGCTCTGCGCCACCCGCTGCACGGAGATGTCGTGGCAGTCTACTACCTCGTTCATCTCGTGGGCAAGCTGCTCAACCAGATGGATGAAGCTGGACGCCCGCTCTGTTACATCTGGCCCCTCCTCAATTTGCTCACTGGCGGGCTCGATGTGCGAGAGGAGGGCCGAGAGGGTAGTAATCTCCTGGAGTACCTGCCGCTCGAAGGCATCTACGCGTGCGTGCGCCTCCCCCAGAGTTAGCGCGGGCGGGAGTTCCACATGCAGATGCGCCACCACACGCCCCGCAACATTATGTAAGGTGATATGATGGGCGGGCAACCCCTCACGCTGCGCGATGGCGTGGATCGCCTGCACCATACTCTCCCCGACGGGACGCACCGGGTCCACATGGACGACCACATCAGCGCGGGGTAGTAGCTCATGGACCGCCTGCTCCACGGCGGTGGCGATGGCATGGCTTTCCTCAAAGCTATTGCTGCGCGCGACATCGATGCGCATATCTACGAAGCTCTGCGGCCCCACCTGCCGGGTCCGAACGCTATGAACCCGCTCGACGCCGCGCACATGCCGCGCCACCTCGCGGATCTCTTTGGTCAACTCGTGGGAGCTATCCAACAGAACATCCACCGCGTGGCGTCCCAACTGGAGCGTCATGCGGAGCAACACCCCCACCACGAGAAGCGCCGCCACCGCATCCGCGCGGGCCAGCAGCGTCCAGCCCAGGAACTCGCTCGCCCAGACCGCTGCCAGGCCGAGCATCACGGCGGCCCCGGTGTAGATA
>JACCSL010000216.1 GCA_013812995.1 Ardenticatenales bacterium
CCCACGCAGGCGGATCGCTGCGTCCCCGTCGAGCTCGGTGGGCATCGGGCCGGAGCCGACGCGCGCCTGGAACGCCTTGGCAACGCCCATCACGCGGTTGATTGCCCCAGGCCCCACGCCGGAGCCCGTGAGCACGCCACCCGAGGTCGGATTGGAGGAGGTCACGAAGGGATAGGTGCCGTGGTCGATGTCGAGCAGGGTACCCTGCGCGCCCTCGAAGAGCACGCGCGCGCCGGACTCAATGGCCTCGTGGAGCGGGGTAAAGGCATCGGTGATGTGCGGGCCGATGCGGTCGCGCCACTGCCGCATGAGCTCCATGACACTGTTCAGCGTGATGGTCCCTGTGCGCAGGTGATGTTCCAGCGAGATATTCGAGACATCCAGCGCGCCCTGGATCTTCTCGGACAACTCCGCGTCGGGCAGCAGGAGATCCTGCGCGCGGACGCCCCGGCGCGCCACCTTGTCCGTGTACGCCGGGCCAATGCCGCGCCCCGTGGTGCCAATGGCCTGATCGCCCAACGTCGTTTCCTGCCCCTTGTCCAGCGCGCGGTGGTAGGGCAGGATCAGGTGCGCGTTCCCCGACAGAAAGAGATTCGATAGCTGCGCGCCCGCGTCCTCAAGCTGGCTCATCTCCCGGCTCATCTCCTCGGGGTCGATGACCATCCCGTTGCCCATGTAGCAGCGAACGTGGGGGAAAAGCACGCCGCTGGGAATCTGGTGCAGCTTGAACACCGTCCCCTCGTGGATGACCGTGTGGCCCGCGTTTGGCCCCCCTGAGTAACGCACCACCACATCACTTTGCCCGGCGAGCAGGTGGGTGATTTTCCCCTTGCCCTCATCGCCCCACTGCGCCCCAATGATTGCTGTCCCTGGCATGGTAGCCTCCTAATGGCTTAATCAACAAAGCGGTACTTGACGAGGGTCCAGAGGGCGGAAAAGCCATCTCGCCAGGTGATCTTCTTTCCTTCGTGATACTCCCGCCCATTGTAGGAAATCGGCACCTCGTAGATGCGGATGCCGCGCTTGAGCACCTTCGCCGTCACCTCCGGCTCGACCTCGAAGCGCCGCGAGTGAATGGTAATCGGCTTGATGACCTCGGCGCGGAAGACCTTGTAGCAGGTCTCCATGTCGCTCAGGATAGTGTCATAGAGCACATTGGTCACCAGGGTGAGCGCCTTGTTCCCGACCATGTGCCAGAAAAGCATGGTTTTGCGTGGGCCACCGAGAAAGCGGCTTCCATAAACCACATCGGCGCGCCCCTCGATGATTGGCCGGATCAGGTCAGGATACTCGCGGGGATCATATTCAAGATCGGCGTCCTGAACGAGGATAATATCCCCCGTCGCCGCCCGGAAACCGGTGCTGAGCGCCGCGCCCTTGCCCTGATTGTGCGTGTGGAAGAGGGGCATCAGGTCGCCGCGCCCGGCCTCCGCCTGCACAATCTCGCGCGAGCCATCCGAAGAACCATCGTCCACGACAATGATCTCTTTCTCTATGCCATTTAAGTCAACGGCGCGCACCGCCTCCAGGATTTGGCGAAGCGTTCGTTCCTCATTGAATACCGGAATCACTATCGACAGTTTCACGGGCAACCCTTTCAATAACAGACTATTCCAAGCGCGCTATTATAGGATGGCAAAGAGCGAGAGCAAGTAGGCAGGGGGTAGCGCCGCATGGTACAATGCGATTTCCTTCGATGCAACAGAGATGGGCTCTCGACAATGAACAGTTACTCTTCGCTCTGGGATGTGGTCGCCCCTACCGCCATCTTCGCGCTGCTGGGGCTGGGCGTAACGGCGCTCTGCTTTAGCTCGCTCCTCGTGGTCCTCATCGAGGCCGCCGTGCTCTGGAAGATGGGCTGGGGCACCTTTCGCCGCTCGTTCCTCGACTCGCTGGGGATGAATGTGCTCTCGGTGCTGCTTGGAGCCGTGATTCTCATCCCGCTCGCGCCCCTCTTCCTGCTCATCATCGCCTTTGCACTCTCCGTGCTGATCGAGGGTGGCGTGCTCACGATGCTGAAGCGTCACCCTGTGCGCGAGACATGGACGGGGGCGCTGGCCGCCAACGCGGCCAGCTATGCCGCCTGGTTGCTCCTCTTCCTGCTTCTCCTCAGCCCCCAGGGGCTGCTGACCCCACCCTGAGCTTGCCCATGCGACGCCTTCTGCTGCCCCTGACCCTTGGCCTCGCGCCGCAGATTGGCACACCGCCGGGGCTGCTGCTCCTGACGCTGGCAGCAGCCTTCGCCCTCTGGTGGGCGCTGCACCGCCCGATGGGTTTACAGCGCGAGGCCGCGTAAAACAAAGGACGAAGGCAGAGAGCCTTCGTCCTTTGTTTTTGGAGAGCGGAATTGTTAGTTGCAAACAACCGTGGTAGGGGAATTGCCACCCGCATTACCCGAATTCCCCGGCTGAGATGTTGTTACACTACCTCCCAGGTGGCAATTCACCTTGGAAAAGACATTGCCGACCTGCGGGCCCAGCACGGTCAGGATGGCAATGACCACGACGGCGACCAGCACGAGGATAAGCGCATACTCGACGAGCCCCTGACCCTCGGCACGGCGGACGGGGAGCACAACGGACATGCGGGCGCGAGTGATCTGGACCTGTGCCCACTCAATCAGGCGCTGGCACAGGTGAGCGATGGCAGCGATGAGGTTGAATAAGGCCACGCGCAAACGGTCGTTCCATAGGGAAAGACGCTGCTTCATCATAATACGAACCTCCTGTATGAAGTTGGGAAAATGGGTAGTGAAGGATGAAGGACGATAAACAGATGTTAGCTGCCCTATTATGGAGAAAAATGTCTCATATATCAATAGGCTCTTGCGCCCAGTTATAAAACTGCTTCTCAATCACCTTGCGAGCCCCTACCCTACTGCTATAATCTCCCGATACCGACTCAAGGAGGCCCCATGGTACATCCCATTGCAGACAAGCTGAAGCAGGAGCGGGAGAAGTTGCTCGCTGTCGTATCGGAGTTGACGGAAGAGGCGCTGGAGCGCCGCCGGGGAGATGGCTGGTCGATTCGGGAACTGCTCACCCACCTGTGCAATGCGGAGGAAGATCATTGCCGGGTCATCAGCGTGGTGGCGCGCGGCCAGAGCGAGCGCCTCCCCACGGCCCTGAACCTGGACGAGCACAACGAGCGCCGCCTGGCGGAGCGCGGCCACCTCACCCGCGAGCAGTTGCTCGTGGCGCTTGCGGAGCAGCGCGTCAAAACGGAGGCCCTTCTGGAAAAGCTGACGGCGGAGCAGCTTGAGCTCAAGGCCAACCACCCGGCCCTGGGCGAAATAACACTTGGTAAAATCTTCCGCATCATCGGGCTGCATGAGCGGATGCACCAGCAAGACATCGCGGCGGCGCTAAAGGACGATGGAGACGTACCTCGCTGAGCTTTTCGCCATCAACGAGGTCATCCTCGTGGCGGTGTATGGGCAAGCTTTCTTTGTGCTGGGCCTCGCCGTGGCCCTGCAATGGCGTAGCGAGAGCCGCCTGGAGCTGGCGCGCTCTGTCCCGCTGCTGGCGGCCTTTGGCCTGACGGAAGCGTTTGTCATCTGGGCCGATATCTTTATTCCGCTTCAAGAGGTGCTGCTCAGCGAGGGAGAGATCGGGCTGCTGCGCCTATGGCAGCTCCTGCTGATGCTGGTGGGCTTCACCTTTCTCTTTCACTTTGCCCTGCGCCTCAACTGGAACAACCCGTGGACGCCCCGGCTTCCCTGGATGTTCGCGGCGCTCGCGGCCATGACGCTGGCTGTGGCCCACAGCTATGGGGTTCCGCCGCTCTTGCTGCGCCTGCGCTTCGAGCAGATTGCCCGGCCCCTGCTCATCTTTGTAGGGGCCATGCTCGCGGCCTGGGGGATGCGGCGCACGGCGCTCCAGATCGAGGCAATGGTGCTTCCACGCCATATCGTGACCTGGCTCCGGGTGGCGGGCTTCTCGTTCGGAGCCCATGCCCTTTTCAGCGGTCTCTTCGTTCCGCTCTCCGTGGAACAGGTGCAGATTGTTCGCCACACTCTCATGGGCATTCCCCTTGCCCTCCCTCGACTGCTCATTGTCGCCATCCTTGCCTGGGCAATGATTCAGGCACTGACCATCTTTCGCCTGGAACTCCAGCGCTCGATGGAGGAGCTGGCACGACTCCGTGCGCTCGCCAGTGATCGCCAGCGCATTGGCCGCGAGTTGCACGATGGAACTATCCAGGCCATCTACGGCGCGGGGCTGCTGCTGGACAATGCGCGCAGCTTTATGCGCGAGAACCCCGACGCCGCCGAGGAGATGTTCCGGACGGCCATCGGCCAGCTAAACACCACCATCACCGATATTCGCAGCTATATCTTCGAGCTGCGCGAGGGTGAGGGGCAACTGGCCGAGGCGATGGGCATCCTGGTGAACGAGATGCGCAGCCAGAGCGAGCGGGAAATCGAGTATCGGCTGGAGGGGCTGCTGCCGCCGCATTACCCGAAGGAGATCAGCAACCACCTGCTCCAGATGGCGCGCGAGGCTATCACGAACGCGCTGAAGCACTCCGAGGCGGAAACCATTGTGGTCGCCCTGCGCGGCGAGGCCGATGCGCTGGTCATGTCCGTGGCCGATGACGGGCGCGGCCTCCCGCCCGGCGGTGCCTTTCGCCCCGGCGGTCAGGGCGTGCCGAACCTGCGTGCCCGCGCGACCTTGCTGGGCGGCTCCCTGCGCCTGTTGAATCGCCCCGGCGGCGGGCTGCTGGTCGAGGTCGTCGTCCCCTACGATAGCCGTCCTGAAACAACGAATGGAATAGAAAAACATGAAGCATCTGCGAATTCTGCTGGTTGACGACCACGAGGTAGTGCGGCTGGGGTTGAAGGCGCTGCTGAGCCGCTACCCACACTTTGAGGTCGTCGCCGAGGCAGCCAACGCCGAGGAGGCGGTCAGCCGCG
>JACCSL010000236.1 GCA_013812995.1 Ardenticatenales bacterium
GAGCAGGTCCATGAGTGCCAGAGTCCAATTTTTCTGCACGCGGCGATGGAGCAGGGACGAATCTACTATCAACTGGACGTACCGCGCGAGGCCCCAACGGTGCGGGGCTTTGCCAGCATTCTCTATCAGGGGCTGAACGGTGCCACACCAGAGGCCATCGAGGCAACCCCGCTGGAGCTCTACGACCTGCTGGGCCTCAACAAGGTTCTCTCGCCGCAGCGCCTCAATGGGCTGACCGCGCTCCTCTCCTACATGAAGCGCAACGCTCGAAAGCTGGCAGTTGCCGGATAGGGTCCATGCTCCCCGTTGGGTAGGTACAGGGCTTGCTATGAGAGCTGTACCATCCAGAACCATTTGGGGAGAACGTCATGGAAAAAGATGTCAAGGCGATGAGCGACGCGGAGATCCTGGAGCGGATCGTCTGCCTTGCGTTCTACGGGGAATCCCAAAAATTTGAAACCTTCTGCCAGAAACTACGAGAAGGGCTGCCACCAGGCACAGAGGTCGCGCTGCGTGGCAGCGTCGTCACCAATGAGAAATGGTCCAGCGGCGGCCCTTTCGACCACGATGGTCCGGGCACCAGCGATCTGGATGTGAATCTGGTCGGCAAAGCGGTGCTCAAGTGCTGGGCGGACGAGTACTTTTATATCCCGAAGGTTCACACCAAGCCCCTGAACGACCAGTGCCCGGAGGCCGCCCCTGCCCTCAACCCGCTGCGCATTCTGCTGCAAGACCTGGTGGGGCGTCCCGTCAACTTTCAGGCATCGGCAGAGCTGCTGTTAGAGGCGCGTGACACCTTTTTTGGGCAGCCCTATTTCAAGATTCTCTGTGAGGAGAAAGACGAGGAGGCGTCGTGACCCTGCGCCTCCTCAGCTACAACATTCGCTTCGGGGGGCGCGGGCGCGAGGCGGCGCTCGCCCAGGTGATCCGCACGGTGGAGCCGGACATCGTCCTCTTCCAGGAGGCCACGGACCCGAAGGTCATCGAGGGGCTGGCCGAGGCAACAGAGATGCCTCACTGGGGAGCCCAGCGTGCTAGTTCCACCGGGTTTATCAGCCGCCGCACGGTGGCGAGCCACCAGTGGCATCACCCGCGCGGCTCCAAGCACTCGTTTTTGGAAGTACATCTGGAGCGGAGCAATATCCATCTGTTCGATCTGCACCTAAGCTCGCAATTTTCCAAGTGGAGCGAGCGGCAGCGGGCCAGGGAGATTCGCGCGCTCCTGGAAGCCATCAAGGATCACAAAGAGGGCTTTCACGTCCTGGTGGGTGATTTCAACACGCTCGCCCCCGGCGAGTTGCTGGAGGTGTGGCGGATGCCCACCTGGATTCAGGCACTCATCTGGATCAGTGGGCGGGAAATTCAGCGCGAGACGATTCAGGTGGTTCTGGACGCGGGCTACACGGACGGGTACCGCCATCTACACCCGCAGGGGGGCTTCACATTCCCGGTGTGGAACCCGCACCTGCGGCTGGATTATCTCTTTCTGCCCGCCGCCTTCGCCGATTGCCTCAAAGAGTGCCAGGTCATCCAGGAGCCGGAGGCGGTTCGCCTGGCCTCCGACCACTATCCGCTGCTGGCGCTCCTGGACGTAAAAATCGAGGAGCTTGAGAAGGCTCTATAGCGCTGCTCGCACCAGAACGTCACGATCTCCTCGGCCAGCAGGGAGCTTTCCTGGCGCGCGAAGAGAAGCTCATCGCTCAGTTCATCCAGGCTTGCGGGCGGGGTAGCGGAGGCCAGCCCCAGCTGCTCGTACAGCACTCGCAGGCGCGCCGCCCTTCCCCGCTGCCGATGCAACTCCGCCAGGTAGTGCTGCCCGGCCAGGCCATCCAGCGACTCAAAGCCAGTCAGCAGCGCGGAGAGGCGCAGGAACTGGGACAGCGTCAGGCCCTGCTTTGCCTGCGCGGCCTCACCCAGACAACTGCCGAGAACAAGCAGGGATAGGGTCCGAAACAACGCTCTGCGATCTATCGGGTGTTTCATTGTGAACCTCAACGATGACGGCGTCTCACGCCTGTTCAACCACCAAACCACCAGAAGAACAGTAAGAGCAGTACCGTGCCCACCACCAGCGCGATCCCTAGCCATACCCATTCTCGGAACATGGCCTGCTCAATAGGAGGGCGCTTCTCGGCGCGGATCACTGAGGCTCCAGGCAACTGAGTCATGAGCTCTCCCATGAGGAGAGCCTGGTCTGTTTTCAGGCCATTGCGGTCAAAGGTGGGTTGATTCTCGCTCTGTTTGAGCAGGTGGTGATGGAGAATCGCCATCTGCTCGAACCACTCCCGCCGCCGGTCGTACGCCTTCGGAAGGCTCCCATCCACAAAGTCTCGCAAGCGCAGGTGAGCCTGGTTCACAGCCTCGCTCATGTCAAGGGGCTCATGCGAGGCGCGGCGCAGGGCTTTCTCGTAGAATTTATCCTCCATCTGATAGAGCCCCTTGAGTTGCTGCCAGTATTTTTGCCATTTGCCAGGGGGAAGCTTCCCCTGGAGCTGGCGACGGATCTCCAGGCTCTCCAGCACGAGCTGCTGCATCCGGGCGCAGCGCTCGTAGTAGCGCGACTCCAAAAGATGGAGATGGAGAAAAAGCTCTTCCCTGGCAAGCGGGGTGAGCACGGGCAGATGCTCCCAGCCCTCGTCTATGCCATGTAGCCCCGACACGCGCTGCTGATACCACTGCCGGTCCGCTGTGAGAGCTTCGGCCCACTGCTCGACAATGCCAACCCGGCGATCACTGTTGGCTTCCTCCAGCGCATCGTCCAGCGCCTCCGAAAAGGCGCGGTCCCGCTCCTCCTCGCAGCGCAGAATTTCCTCGAAATGATTCTCCCAATTTTCTTGTTTCCAAAACACATCCCGTCGTTTAGGGTCCGCGCGCACCGCTTCCAATCGTTCTAATTGAGCGCGTGCCTGGGCCAACCCATCAACCATCACCTTGCTCATTGTCCGCTCCTGCTACCCTGGCTCGGTAACTCCAGGGGCCGATTCAATTCCAAAAATACTTCTTTCCAAAGTAAAGCTCTTTCCCTGGCTCTGCGTCAAGTCCCCTTGAGTGCCATCGCATACTC
>JACCSL010000239.1 GCA_013812995.1 Ardenticatenales bacterium
GTTACGGAGTTGAGCCTGTTTTCATAACTTCCAGATAAAATAAAGATCCCGCTGAACCAAAAAGAGGCGCGGGGTCTTTGGGTTGAACTATCTACCAAAAAGAGTGTCGTCAGCGTCTGATGACGATGGGCAGGAACAAGGAGTGGCTGGGCGTCGTGTCCTGAAGGTGGTAGATGATGCCCGCCGTGTGCCCCGCCACGTACAATTCCCCCTGCGCATCCTCGCCAAAGCTGCTGTAGGTGCCGGAGAAATTGCCCACCTCGGTTCTCTGCCAGCGCCCGGCCCCATCGCGGCGGAGGGACCAGAAGCGACCGGTTCCATAGTCCGCGAAGAGGTAATAGCCCACCATCGCGGGAAAACGGCTCCCCCGATAGACATAGCCCCCCGTCACTGAGTATCCAAGATCATGGTCATATTCTGTGATCGGCAGCGTCAGAGTGCCGGGATTACAGTTCGTCGTGGGGTTATAGCAGAGGGTGCCCTCCATCAGCCGCCAACCGTAATTTTCCCCACCGTTGCTCGACGCGGGCTGAAAGTCGATCTCCTCCCTGGCTCCCTGCCCTACATCACCGATGTACAGATCGCCTGTTTCGCGGTCGAAGCTGTAGCGCCAGGGATTGCGGAGGCCCAGCGCCCAGATTTCATCGAGCACAGCGGGGTTATCGACAAAGGGATTCGTGGGCGGAATAGCGTAGGGATCACCACCGTCCACATCGATGCGCAGCACCTTGCCCAGCAGCGTGCCGCCATTCTGCGCCCGGTTCTGTGGGTCGCCGCCCCCGCCCCCATCACCGGTGGCGATGTAGAAATACCCGTCCGGCCCAAAGGCCAGGTCGCCCCCATTGTGGTTGGCGTAAGGCTGATCGATTCCCAGGATAAGGTGCTCGCTCTGCCCATTCGCCACATTTGGATCGCTGCTCACCTGGAAGCGCGCGATAACCGTATCCCCAGCGCTGTTGGTATAGTTGACATAGAAATAGCCATTGCTCGCGTAGCCAGGGTGAAAGGCAAGGCCCAGCAACCCCTGCTCGTTTCCATCGGAATTCACGCGACCCACAATATCGAGGAAGGGTGTCGGGCGAACCCTTCCATCCGACTCCACCACGCGAATCCTCCCCGCCTGCTCCACCACGAAGAGACGATCATCCCCGGCGCTTGCAATGTCAACAGGGTTGGCGAACCCTTCGGCGAAGGGGATCAGGCTAAGAACGGGGGCCAGGCTAGGGATCGCCGAGGGACGAGCCTCGACATGATGGGGGGCGAGTGCCACGACTGTCGCCAACAGGAGCGTCAGGAAGAAGAGAAGATAGCTGCTACGGTGTGAGCCAAGCGGGGACACAGATGACCTCCATCCAAGTGTTCAGGGAGGAAAACAGCGGCCCCTATCATTCGCCGATAGGGGCCGGGTTGCATTACGATTTAGAGATTGTCGCTCTCCGGGGCCGCGCCAAGAACCTGAGCGGGATAGAAGCGTGCATGTTTCGCCCCCGCCTCCTCGCAGATACGGAGCACCTCCGTACCCTGCGATTCATCATCCAACTGCGCGATGATTGCTACCTCGCCGGGGGCAAGACCCGGATCGTTCACGTCCCCGCGCGCCTCTGGCGCATCTTTCTCAAACCATTGGATCGGGCGGCTGAGCGAGAGTTGCTCGATCTGCGTCCGGGCCCGCTCCCCGCTGTCATGGTCGGGGAAGTGGGCTGTCACGACGGCCTGATAGACATGGCCGACCTGTGCAATATCTACCTCCACGTCCCCATGAAGCGCTTTGTACTCCTGGGGCGGCGCATCCTTCTCGGTGAGAGTGGCCCCTTCCCCCATCAGTTCAAATCGGTTATGGGCATCCAACTCTTCGGGCTCATTTCTGGAAAAGTCTGTCATGATTTCTCTCTTTCTCCTGGTGCCTGGTGAATGGTCAAGAGGGTAGTACTTTTCCCCTGCATGTTCTATGCCGTCATTGGCAAAGCACTGCTTTTCCGGTACCCTCAACCGCATCATCCTACCACGAAAAGAAAGTCCCCGGAAGCCTCTATGCCCCAATTTCTTGATGTTGCGCTTCATGCGGCCCAACTGAAACGGATGCCGCGCACAGGATGGCAGATACGCGGCGCTCCCTCCGGTGGAGTACCGGAAAATGTGGCTGCCCATTCCTACGGCGTGGTCTTCCTGACGATGTTGCTTCTGGACCTTGATGAGCGCCCGCTGGATCACGGGCTGGCGCTTCGCCTGGCAGTTCTGCATGATCTGGCCGAGAGTTTGGTGGGGGATCTGCCCGTAACCGTGAGCCGCTTCATCCCGCCCGACCTCAAGCACACCGCCGAGCGTGCTGCCATCGCCGAGATCGTCGAGCCGCTGCCAATGGCGGCGCGGTACATTGAAATCTGGGAATGCTACGACGACGGGAGCGCCCCCGAGGCTCAGGTGGTCAAGGATGCCGACAAGCTGGATATGATGATCCAGGCGTACATGTACGAGCAGGCAGGCCAGCGCAACCTGGATGAGTTCTGGGAGGTGGTGTCGGGCAATGCCTTCTACACAGAGGGCGCGCGAACGCTGTTCGAGGAGCTGCTGCGCCGTCGCGCGGCCCTGGCGGCGCGCTAGCCTTCAGCTTTTGCGCCGCAACTGCCCGCTCTGGCGCGCTAGACCGCGCACCATCTCCAGTAGCTCCCGGTCAGATTCCACCTCAGGGTTGCCCAGCACCGTGCCGAGTGCCACGGCCCGCTCCAGGTAGGGCAGGGCCGCCGCAAACTGATTACTGTCCGCCAGCAACATGCCTATCGAGACCGAGAGGAACAGCTCACTCCACAGGTCTTGCCCCTCGGCAAAGAGCGGCAGCGCCTGGCGCAGGTAGCCCAATGCCTGCCGCCCGCGCCCCATCGACTGATAGAGCATCCCGAGCGCGCTCAGCGCCGCCGCCTCGCCGAGAGGCTCGCCCGCCTCCCGCCAGGCGGCGAGAGAGTTTTTATAGAAGGGCAACGCCTGACGATGCTGCTCCTGCTCCTCATGGAGATTTCCCATCATCAGGAGAATATCCGCCTCATGGCCCCGGTCCTCCAGTTGTTGCCAGAGGGTCATCGCCTGCTCGTAGTGACGCAGGGCCTCGTCCGGCTTCTCCAGTTCGCTGTAGAGGCTTCCCAGGGTGCCCAGGGTCGTCGCCTCCCCGACCCGGTCCTGCATCGCGCGCCAGATGGCAAGGGCCTGGTTGTACTGCTTCAGCGCGTCACGCGGCTTGCCCATGTTCATGTACACCGAGCCCAGCGACTCGTGGAGGTCCGCCTCCTCGCGCCGATTCTTCAGGTCGCGCCAGATGGCAAGGGCCTGCTTGTAATATTTCAGCGCGCGCTGCGGCTTCTCGGTCATCTCGTACACGAAACCGATGCTATGGAGCATCTCCGCCTCGCCCACGGGGTCGCCTACGCGCCGCCAGAGCAGTAGCGCCTGCTCATACTGTTTGAGCGCGAGCGGTTCCTCCTCGATGTCCTCGTAGAGGGCACCCATGTGAGTATAAACCTCGGCCTGGCCCGCGTCGTCATTGAGGATCTTCCATAGGCTCAACGCCTGCTCGTAGCGTTCCAGCGCCTCATCAATGTTGCCGAGGCCCTGATAGACATTGGCAATGGCCGTGAGCGCCTCCGCCTGCCCGGACTCATCCTCCAGGCTCTTCCAGAGCGCCAAGGCCGCTTCGTAGCGGTCCATAGCTTGCTCCCTCTCTCCCAGGCGCGCATGAAGGCCCCCAAGGTAGGTGAGGGTCTCGGCCTGACCCGTCTCGTCCTCCAGGGTTTTCCATTGGGCCAAGGCCTGCTCGTAGTAGGTCAGTGCCTCTGGCAGATTGTTTTCGAGGAGATGAAGGATACCAAGGTTGGTGAGGAGGGTTGCCTCCGTGGCGGGATCGTCCAGGGTTCGCCAAAGTTCCAGGGCTCGGAGAAAATGCTCCTGCGCCGCCTTCGGATTGCCCACCATCAACTGTGCATTGCCAAGATTGTTGAGCACTTCGGCTTCCTGAAGGGTATCCCCTGCGGCCTGAGCGCGCGCTAGCGCTTCTTCATACGGTGCTAGTAGTTCCTGCTCGTTGGGCGAAAATGTTGATTGGTCAGCCATCGTACCCTCTGGGCTCTATATCCGTTAAAATGGGCTCACAACAGGCATACTC
>JACCSL010000268.1 GCA_013812995.1 Ardenticatenales bacterium
CGATGAGGGCGTCGATGTCATGCTCATTGAGACGGCGCAGAGCCAGTTTTTGCATGGAGATCTCTTTGAACTCGGGCAGCCGCGCCGTCTGGAGGATCGTCCCCCCTTTCTGAATGATGCCGCCCACATCGCGCGCGCCCAGGGTAGAGATATCCCCGGAGATAAGCCCGGAGTACGCGCGGCGAACCCCGTGGATGTCTATATTGCAGGCCAGCGCGGTTCGCACGACGGCACGGACACAGGCATTCATTCCGGGCGCATCCCCACCACTGGTGAGCACGGCCACTCGACGTAGTTTGTTAGGGGTTATGGCAGCCATCGCGTTCCTCGCAAATTCTCCAGGCTATCCAGTGCAGAATTGCACCATCGTAGAAGCTAACGATTGGATTTGCAAGCGTGTCAACCATGCGGTTACGGAAACTCACCAAGTAGGCCCCTAAAAGGGGAAAGTCAAAGGTCAAACGTCAAACGTCAAAAGTGGACGACAGAATCAGGCGGAAAGATGCTCCAATGGATAAGGCGATCTGTCGCTGGAAACTGATATAGTTAGGACTGGAAAATCTGTTCTGATTCGGGGGTATTATGCACGACGTGGCGGCTGATTTTTTGTGTCATCTACCCACTCCGCTCCAGCCATTGCCCTGGCGCGGGCTCCCGCTGGATGGAAAGCTGCTGCTCTTCGAGCGAAACACGGGGCTGAATGCGCTGCTGGAGGGCGAGGAGACGGCGCACCTGCATCGCCTCGCCCCGCGCACGCTGCTGGTCGCTGTGACCAACGCCTGCAACCTCAAGTGCCCCTTCTGCTACCGCCCTCCGGAGGCCCGCAGTCTGTGGCGCTATGACTCGCTGATGACCTTCTGCGAGGAGGCCGCCGCGTGGGGCGTACTGGAGGTCGCGTTCGGGGGCGGCGAGCCAATGCTCTTCCCGCGCTGGGGCGAGTTCATCTGCGAGCTGTACGAGCGCACCCCCCTCGCCATTAACTTCACAACGAATGGCACATTGCTGACGGAGCCATTCCTGAAGCAGATCGCCGGGCGCTACGGACAAATTCGTCTCTCGCTCTACGAGGACAACGCGTGGGCGGAGACGGTGGCCCTGCTAGTGCGCTGCGGAGCGCGCTTCGGCGTCAACTGGCTCATCACGCCTGCCGCGCTCAGGACAATCGAAAAGACCTTCGCACAGTTGCTCTCCCTTGGTGTGCGCGATGTACTTTTCCTGAGCTACAAGGGCAATGAGTTCCCGGAGATGCACCTGAGCCCGGACGAGGCGCGCCGCTTCGCCGCGTTCCTCCAGCGCGCGCACACGGCGCTGGGCGGTGCGGTGCAGCTCAAGCTGGATGTCTGCTGGGGCGAGAGCCTGGCGGGCGTTCCCTCTCTCTTCGGCACGGGCGACTGCGCGGCGGCGGACGATTTTCTCTCCATCACCAGTGACCGCCAGGTAAAGCCCTGCTCCTTCCATGAGGTCGCCGTTCCCTTTGAGACGATTGACGACTTGCAAAGCTACTGGCAGGCGCAACGCGCCGCGCGGCTGCCTGCGCCCCTCGGTGGCTGCGCGCGCCTGCCCCAGCGCGGCCTCGGCGAGAAAGGAGGTGTCTCTCATGCGATTATCCCTCTGGCAGCAATTCAGCAGCAACCACAGCGATAGTTTCCGGGTTGTCGGTGCGTTCGACAGCCCCGAATCGGCCACACAGGCCGCCGAAACCATCCGTGCCCTGGTGGCGCGGAGCCAGCAATGGTACAGCCAGGAGGAATACGAGAGGCGTGATCCGGAAAATCTCATCCTTTTGCCAGAACTAAAAGCCAGCTCAGTGAATACCTGGGAGCATTTCCTCTTCATCTACGATCATCACACCGAAGACTATGAGCCTACTGCGTACAAACCGCTCGTCAAGCAGCTTGGGGGTCAGGTAGCAATCCAATTCCAACCTCTGGATGTTAACGACAGCTATGTTCAGGTTAAAATCATCTGCCAGGCACCTGATGAGACAACGGGCCAGCACCTGTATAAAGTGATTGACAACTATTTTGAAAAATCCGACCACTATACTTCTCCCTGGGGCAAAGGATATGGAGTCTGGGCACGGGGAATGATCCAACACGAGCATCGGCAGCTTACCCTGAATGTGGAGTTTTCTAACATCGGGCAGGCGTTACCGAAAATGATCGCTTACCTGCGTAATCAGGGCTGCTCAGAGATAACCTACCAGATAGCGGAACGCTGGTACTGGGAGGGTAAGCCGTGGGAAGAGGATGATGTATAGGGGCGAAGTACCCGTGCCAGGGTCTGGTAAGACAACGCTGGCGGATTGTGGGTGCTATCGCCCCTACAAAATGGGGTTTGTGGAATCAGCGATAGCCCTGCGCCTGGATGTTGAAGAGGTGCGCGTAGGTGCCATCTTGCGCCATCAACTCCTCGTGGCTGCCCAGCTCCGCGATGGCCCCATCGGCGATGACCGCGATGCGGTCCGCCATGCGAACCGTGCTGAAGCGGTGCGAGATGAGCACGGCCATGCGCCCGGTGGTCAGCTCGCGGAAGCGCTGGAAGATGAGATACTCCTGCTCCGCGTCCAGCGCGGCGGTGGGCTCGTCGAGCACCAGAATCTCCGCCTCGCGCATGAAGGCGCGGCTGAGCGCCACCTTCTGCCACTCCCCGCCGCTGAGGTCGTGCCCGTCCTTGAACCACTTGCCAAGCATCGTCTCGTAGCCCTGCGGTAGCGAGGTCAGCACCGTGTCGGCCCCGCCCTTCCGCGCGGCCTCCAGGATGCGATCCTGATCCTTCATCGCCTCAATCTGCCCCAGCCCGATATTCTCGCTCGCGCTGAAATGGTAGCGCACGAAATCCTGGAAGATTACCCCGATCTTGTGCCGCCACTCTGTCAGATCGTACTCGCGCAGGTCCACGCCGTCGAGCAGAATCTGTCCCTCCGTCGGGTCGTAGAGGCGGGTGAGGAGCTTGATGAGCGTTGTTTTCCCTGCGCCATTGGCCCCCACGAGCGCCAGCTTCTCGCCGGGGCGCAGCATCAGGTTGACGCCACGCAGTGCCCAGTCCTTCCGGCCCGCGTACTGGAAGGAGACATTGCGGAACTCGATCCCCTGCAAAATCTTCTCCGGCATCGGGCGCGGGTTGAGGGTGGGGGGTATCTGTGGCTCCAGGTCCAGGAAGCGGAAGAGATTGCTCATGAAGAGACTATTCTCGTACAGCCCGGAGATGCCCGAGAAGAGCGCCTGGAAGGTGCCCTGGCTCTGGCGGAAGACATTCAAGTAGAGCGTCATATCACCGAGCGTAATTAGCCCGCCGACGGTGCGGAAGATAATCCAGCCATAGGAGAAATAGTAACTGAGTGTCGCAAGCACCCCCCAACCCAGGCTGGCAAGACTGCGCTTGCGTGCCAGCCCCTCGTCCTCCTTATAGAACTTCCAGAAAAGATCGTGGTAGCGCGTCAAGATGGGCTCGCCCACCCCGAAGAGCTTGATTTCCTTGACATAACTATCGACTGTTAGCAAGTGCTCGAAGTAGCTCATTTTGCGCCGCTCGGGCGCGCGCCAGCTCAACATGCGGAAGCTAAGCTGCGCATACTTGTTCTGCGCCATAAAGCTGGGAATCGTCGCGCCGAAGAGGATCAGCGTCAGCCACGGGCTGAAGCGCACCAGGAGAATCGCAAAAGAAACCAGGGTAATCGCACTCTGGAGCAGCCCAAAACTCTGCGTCACAATGCGCAGGGCGCGCCAGTCCGCCTCGCGTCGGGCATTCTGGAGCTTGTCATAAAAATCTGCATCCTCGAAGTAGCTCAGGTCCAGCGCCAGCGCCTTGCGAATGATGAGCATGTTGATGTGCAGATTAAGCTTGGAGTTCAGGATGTGCTCGGCCAGGGAGCGCGCCTGGTTGCTCACGCTACCGATGAAGATCAGTCCAAACTCCAGGGCCAGTAGGGGCATCATCGCCTGGAGCCCCGCTTCGGCGCTGCTCCCGCCCTGGGCCAAGGCCACGACCTGGTCCACGATGAGCTTACCCACCCATGCCTGCGCGGCGGGGAGCAGTGCCCAGATCAGCGTGAGGCCCAGCATGAGCATTGCCATTCCTGGGCTGGCTGCCCAGACCAGCCGGAAGGCCCCCGGTACGTTGCCATACGCCTCCAGGATCTCTTTTCCCCGCACACGCCAGCCCTTTCTGGGCTCGCGCGCGTCCTCCTCTTTTGCCTCTTCTGCCCGATGACCGTTGCTTGATTGCATTCGCACCTTACCCCTTTTTGAATAGAAGTATCTTACCTATTCGCTCCGACAGAACCAATGGTCAAATGACGAGGACCGCCCTGGACGTTTGGGCAGGTCTACCGTTTGACCTCTTTGATCCTATAGGCCCCTTCCCAGCCTCTTTGCCTTGCGTTATAATCTCCTCAAGCACCTGCTACGCCTTGCCGCCTCCAGAACCGAATATCTCCATCACCCGCGCCCCTTGAAGATCGGGAATCGCTCAATTGAGGAGAAATGCCTTGAAACTTAACCTCCGCCCTAAAATCGTCTCGCGCTTTTTGATTATCGTTGCTCTGATGATTGCGCTTGGGGCCTCCGTGTTGATCCAAATCAACAGTATTCATAATGAGATGGTGCTTGCCAGTACCAACATCTACCCGAGCATCAAAATCCAGGGTGGGATCATTCGCTCCATGCACAGTTATCGCACCCATCTCTATCGTCATGTGCTTTTGTCTGTGGAGGAGCACGCGGGCATCGAGGCGCAGTTGGCAGAGGAAGTCGCCGCTGTCAAGACGCTCTTCGGGGCACATCAGCCCCTCATTCTTAACCCTCTTGATCAATCGTTTCTCGACCGGGGGCAAGGGGACTGGGAAAACTATCTTCTCCTGAGTGAGGAGGTGTTGTCCCTGAGTCGCGAGCAAGAGCGGCAGGAGGCCCTGGACCTCCTGTTCGGGAACGCCAACGAGACCGCCTTTAATCAGGCAGTCAATGATATAGAGGATTGGATCACGTACAATGATGTGCTCACGGCGGAATCCCTCGCCAAGAGCGAGCAGACATATCTCACGGCACAGCGTCTCGTAGCTGGATTTCTCCTTGGCACCGTTTTTGTGGCGTTGGTGGTTGGCCTGTACCTAGCCGAAAACATTGCCAGGGGCACGCAGCAGATGGTACAGAGCGCAGAGCAGATCGCCCAGGTGGATCTACGAGCACTGGCAGCGGCGACCACCGCGATGGCCGAGGGCGACCTGACGCAATTTGTCGAGATTCAGACACCGCCCGTCACATACCAATCGGGCGACGAGATCGGGGCACTGGCCCTGGCCTTCAACCAGATGCTAGCCAGCCTCAAGCAGAGCGCGACCGCCTTCAACGATATGTCCGCCACCCTGCGGGAGCTTATTCTTGAGGTGCAGGAAAACGCCGTCACGGTTGCCACGACGAGCGAGCAGATCAGCGCGAATGTGGAGCAGACGGGGAACGCGAGCCAGCGAATCTCGCAGATCATCCAGCAGGTGACGGTGGGGGCGGCGCGTCAGACACTGGCCGTGACAGGGGCGAAGAGCAATATAGAGCAGGTGGCACGCGCCGCGGAGGGCATCGCGCGCGGGGCGCAGGAACAGGCGATGGGGGTGCAACGAACGTCGCTGCTCGTCGGGGAGATGGCGGAGATGGTCAATCAGGTGGGCGAGGTGGCGCGCGCGGTGACGGGTGCGAGCGGGCAGGTGACACAGGCGGCGCGCGCGGGGGTACGTGCGGTGGAGCAGAGCAACCTGGGGATGGGGCAGATTCAGGCACGCACCGTGCAGGCAACAGCGCGGGTGAAGGAGATGGGCGCGCGCACGGCGGAGATCGGGCGGATCGTAGAGGTGATCGACGATATCGCGGACAAGACGGATATGCTTGCCCTGAACGCAGCCGTGGAGGCGGCGCGGGCGGGGGAGCACGGGCGTGGTTTCGCCGTGGTCGCGGACCAGGTACGCAAGCTCTCGGAGGATGCGAAGAGCGCCACGCGCGACATCGGGCAGTTGATCGGGCGGGTGAACGAGGCGGTACGGGAGGTCGTGGCGGCGATGGAAGGGAGCGCGGCAGAGGTCGAGAGCGGGACGCGGCAGACGGGGGAGGTGACGAGATCCCTGGAGGAGATTCTGCGCGCGGCGGAAGAGTCGGCCACGCTGGCAGCGCAGATTACCGGCTCCGTGGAGCAGGTGCGACGGCGGAGCGAGGGTGTGCTCTCCGCGATCGAGTCGGTGAGCGCGGTCGTGGAGGAGAACACCGCCTCAGCCGAGGAGATGGCGGCCAGCAGCCGCGAGGTAACGGAGGGGATGGAGGGCGTCGCGGACGTGGCAGAGGAGAACAGCGGGGCC
>JACCSL010000292.1 GCA_013812995.1 Ardenticatenales bacterium
GAACAAACAAAAGCCATTTGGAATGACCCTGTACAACGTTCCTTCGAGAAAGAGCACTGGGAGCCTCTGAACCACCAGACGGAGGCGACGCTCCGCTCTATGGAGCACCTCGCCAGAATCATCGAGAGAGCGCAACGCAGTGTGAAGTAGTCTATCAGTTTGGTTACCTTGGAGATTTGATATGTCCCCCCTCGACCCCATCCAGCAGCAACACCACCTCCTACGGACCTTCCGCGACGCAACCGCTCGACGACTTCAGGACGAAGCAGAAGCCAAGTCCCGCTTTGAAAAGGAACAGCAGGCAGCAGTCCTTGCCCAGCAGGAAGCCGACACCCAGCGTAGCGAGGCAGTGAGAGCGACCATGGCCTGGGCAAAGCAAGAAGAACAAGCTGCCAATAGTACTCGCAGCCATGCCTCGCAAACTGCCAACGACAGGTTCAACGATATTCAGAAGGACCAAGGGAAAGCACAGGCGGCCCTGGCAACGGTGGGCTTACAATCTCTTCTGGATCGGTCGCTGAAGGAACCCGCTGTTAGGCCCACCTCACAAAATCCCTCTCCTGATCCACTTGTTGAGTTGTCAGGCAGCCTCTCCGAGCTCCGCAAAAGTGCAGCGGAGATTCAGGCGTGGTCCCAGGCACTTACCGGCGAGCGCCAGGTACAAGCTGCCCGCCGTCGCCTGCAAACCAGGATCGCCGTCGTCCTCGCAGTGATTTTATTTATCGCTGCTGTCGTTGGTTTCCGCATGTACACGCTCAACCAACAGTACCAGGCAGCTGTCTCTGCATTTGACGCGGGGCAATACGATCTAGCTGTTGAACGTCTTCAAGCATTACAGGTATCTGATTACGAGCAGGTGCTGACAAGTCGGATGTGGGACAAGGAGCCGCAGGAGTTATTGCAAGAGAGCTATTATGGTATGGCTGTGTCCGCCATTGAATCGCAGCAATGGGACATCGCGGCGACAGCAATCCTCGAAATTGGTACCGACTATCAAGATATAGCGGATTTGATTGCAACCCAACCTGACTTGCGTCAAGCCTTGGCTTCGCCTTTCAGTGCCCTCTGGTCAGGCGAGGGCATAGTCAACCACCGCTATCTAAGAGGCAATGAGAGAGCTGCAACGAGCGTTGCGTTCTCACCGGATGGGCAATTATTGGCCTCAGGCTCCCAAGATAATGCTGTTCACTTGTGGCAAGTCGGAGATGAGGAAGCCACTTATTCCTTGGGAGGACATAAAAGCGATGTAACCAGTATTGCATTTTCACCCGATGGGCAGCTACTTGCGTCTGCCTCCCGCGACAAGGCTATTCGTCTATGGCGGCTCTCAGATAAAACTCTCTGGCAAACGTTACTGGGGCATACTGACCAGGTACAAGCCGTAGTATTTTCGCCGGATGGGCAGCTACTTGCTTCCGCCTCCAATGACAATACAGTGCGGATCTGGCAAGTAAGCGGTGGTACGCTTCTTCAAACTTTACTGGGACATACAAGACCTGTAAAAAGCGTGGCATTTTCACCGGATGGGCAGTTACTCGCCTCCGCCTCCAATGACAATACAGTGCGGATCTGGCAAGTAAGCGGTGGTACTACGTTACAGATATTGCTTGGACATTCAACCCTTGTAGAGAGCGTAGCATTTTCACTGGATGGGCAGTTACTCGCCTCAGCGTCCACCGACAGAAGTATACGATTGTGGAGGGTGAGTGACGGAACCCTATTACAAACCTTACTTGGGCATGCTCACCATGTAACGAGCGTGGTATTTTCGCCGGATGGGCAGTTGCTCGCCTCAGGATCTATAGATAATACTGTGCGACTGTGGAAAATGAGCGACTGGACTCTCATGAATACGTTGGAAACATCCAGACCTGTGCAGGGTGTGGCATTTTCACCAGATGGGCAGTTGCTTGTGGCGGCCTCAAACAATCTACCCCTGGATTTATGGCAGGTTACGCCAAAATAGTGGCTCAGCATCTATACCTTAGAGCATCGGTAACAAATTAAGGAAACTCGCTGGCTGTCAAGTATGGCACAAATTCCCGTCATTCTGGATACCAAAGGCGATCTTGGGACATTCGGAGGCATGGTCGCTTGGGGTCTTTTGGTCAATTGGGGTTGACCAAGGACCAAACAAGGTGCTTCCAGAAGATCACAGAAAATACACGGGTAAAATTTGTGACAAATTGCTTCGGTGAGATGGCGCTCTTAGAGAGAAATCTTGTCCGATAGTGATTTGACAGCTGGCTCAAAGCCTTAACTTGTCACTGATGCCCTTAGAGATCATACGTTGTTTATTGAGGGAAATAGAAAATGGCTTCTGAGCGGGATTTGATAAAGCAGATAGAATCGCAGATTGCTCGCTTTACGCAGGCGTTCGTGGCGGCGCAATTCTGGCATGGGCGTTATGTTGAGGAAGCTGAGCAAAAATACAAGGAGCGGCTGGCAGAGGATCAGAGCAAGCACCAGCGAGCCCTGGGCCAGGCCGAAGAAAGCTATCAGGCGGCCTCCAAAGAGGTGCAGCGTCGGCTCTCTGCCAATGAGAGCGCCCACCAGCAAGCTTCCTCAAAGGTGTTCTCGATCTACAAAATGATCGTGGAGGAGACGCTTGGCTCCTCTCAGGAGATTGCAGAGCAGGCAAGCCCTGCCATAGCCCCCTGGGATAGCGCCTTCTGGGCACAGTGGACACCACCTTCAGACTCAGAAGCACTCCAGGGGCTCCAGTTGGGAACCTTGAGTGACGAGGGCTCCTGGGACACGCTGACCCTCCTCGCCCTTCTTCCCTTCATTGGCGAGCGTGCCTTCCTGATAAAAGCGGGGGGCCAAGGTTCCGCGCAGGCAGTCCGCACCATCCAATCGCTTTTGCTGCGCCTCCTCGCCTCGATTCCCCCCGGTAAACTGCGCTTCGTTTTTCTTGACCCCGTGGGGTTGGGGCAAAACGTGGCTGCCTTCATGCACCTGAGCGACCATGATGAAGCATTGGTGACGGGCAAGGCATGGACAGAGCCCCAGCACATCGAGCAGCGC